>NZ_RZSW01000285.1:0-7793 GCF_003997375.1 Mesorhizobium sp. M5C.F.Ca.IN.020.29.1.1
TGCCTTGTGTTTCCTAGTCATCGACAGCAAGGGTCGGCTGGCGGGCGCGGCGCTGTGCTGGACGAGGACGTTCGTGAAGGACCTTGCCGTCCATCCCGAGGCGCGCGGGCGAGGCATCGCCGAAGCGCTGATGTGGCACGTCTTCGCCGCCTTTCGCGCACGGGACGCTGCGCATGTCGATCTCAAAACCAACACGGTCGAAAATGCCGCCGCGGTCAGGCTCTATGAGCGACTGGGAATGTTCGAAGTCGACTGGGAAGGCTAGCCCGGCTGGTCGGTTCCGCCCTCACGCCGCGGAAAGTGTATTGCTTCACATAGGTCGCCAACCGCAAATGCAAACACCCTGCCACGCCGTTCGATCGGGTAACGAGCGGAAGGTGTCGGAGGGGCTGCACCGGCATGTGTCAGCCGCGTTCCACGGCCGGTCCCGAGGTGGGTTCGGGATCCGCCTGCTCGTACGCTACCTATCACCGCCCGCGAATCTTCCTGTTTCCAAGGCCAACTGCTTTGTTATCGCTCAGTCGGCGCGTTGCCGATCTTCTGCTTGAGCTCGAGCGCCCAGGAGCGGCCTTCGTCGCCGCCCCATAGAAGCCAGGCGATGTAACCGGCCGACGGGTTTTCTTCACTGCCGAAGTTACGGCCCTTCTTGTCGACCTCATGGCGGGCGAAATAGCTGACCATGCGCTGGATGGTGGAGGGCGAAAGTTTATCGCGGTTCTTGAGCTCGGTCGCCCGCGCAACCCCGACCTCGGTGCCGCCGCGACCAAATATGCCGCGCAGCCTGAGGCCCATGGCGGCATTGTCGGCAACGATCTGCGGACAGCGCAGGTCGATTTCGTCATTGTCGGCTTCGCGCATGGTTCCTCCCCGATATGGATCTATAATCCTGAACGAAAAATGCGGTGAGATGCATCCCGTTCCGCAACGCTATTGCTTCGCAGTCGTCGGAGCCGCCTGAAAGGAACTGTCCACCAAAGCGACAAGCTGCATCTTGCCTGTATTCGTCTCACGGTTAAGCTTTGTTACAGCGGGGGCCCTCGAAAATCGGAGAAACACGATGCGGCTTCCCAAAACCGGCCTCGCCATCTTAATCCTCGCCGTTCCGCTATTCGCCAACGAGGCGCGGGCGGCCGACGATTGCGCCAATGCGATGGATCAAACGACCATGAACGAATGCGCCGGCAAGTCGCTCGCGAAGGCCGACAAAAAGCTCAACGACGCCTACAAGCAGATCGAGGGTCGGCTGAAGGACAATGCGGCGTCAAAGAAGCTGCTGGTCGATGCGCAGCGCGCCTGGGTCGCTTTCCGCGATGCCGAGTGCAAATTTCAGGGCGGCCCGCCCGACATGGCCGGCAGCATGTATCCAATGGTCGTCGCCGGCTGCCAGGAGGCCGTCACCGACAACCGGCTGAGGGATTTCCAGGGCTACCTCAATTGCCAGGAAGGCGATGCCAACTGCCCGGTGCCGGCGGCGCGGTAACTTCGTTTGTCCCGGTATCCCATGTGAGGTCCCCCTCATCCGGCCGCGGAGCCTGTCCTCGGGCTTGCCGGAGGCAAGACCCGTGGGCGGCCACCTTCACCCCGACGGGGAGAAGAGGTTGGCGCCGGCGTTGACAGTCTCCTCTCCCTTGGGGGAGGTCAGCAGCGAAACGGAGGCTGGGTGAGGGGACTTCTGCCGCTTGCGTGTGCAAAAATGTCGGAACCGTCCTTCGCGATGCGTCCTTGAGAGGCAAGGCGCGTTGCCGCGAACAGGCAGGCGTCGTCAAACGCACGGCTGATGGAGATGACGATGATCACCTTTCCCAACGAATCCCAGGAATACCGCGCCGCCCGCAAAACCCTTTTGCAGAAGGAGATCGAGCTGCGCCGCGCAATGGAGGATGTAGCCGTCGCCCGTCGCGCACTGCCGCCGGGCGGGCTGGTGCCTGAGGACTATGTGTTCGACGGGCTTGGCCCCGACGGCAAGCCGGCCCGGATAAAACTGTCGGAGCTGTTTTCGCCTGGCAAGGACACACTGATCGTCTACTCGATGATGTTTCCGCGCCATCCGCAGGAGACGCGCGACGTGGCGACAAGCGGCGGCACGGCCAAGCTCGCGCGGGCCGACCAGCCATGCCCGTCCTGCACGGCGCTGCTCGATCAGTTCGACGGCGCCATCGACCATCTCGAGGCCGCCGGCTTCAACTTCGCCGTGGTGGGCAAGACCGCGCTCGAAAACCTGATCACGCTTGGCCGCGACCGTGGCTGGACGAACATGCGGCTGCTCTCCTCGGCCGGCAACAGCTTCAAGCGCGACTACCACGCCGAGGCCGACGATGGTGCGCAGTTGCCGATGCTGTCGGTGTTCCATCGCGACGCCGACGGCATTCGCCATTTCTGGAGTTCGGAGCTTGGTTTCGCGCCCACCGAACCCGGCCAGGACCCGCGCGCCGTCGGCACCTGCGAGCCCTTGTGGAACCTGATGGATTTCACACCTGAAGGCCGGCCGGACTGGGACGAGCAGCTGCAGTATGCCGGCGCGTGCTGCCACTGAGTGGGCCTTCCCTTCTCCCCCTTGTGGGAGAAGGTGGATCGGCGCGCAGCGCCGAGACGGGTGAGGGGTGCTGGAAGAAATGAGGCGTTGGCAATTGTGCGTCCTCTCGGCGCTGATGGGCGGTTGTGAGTGGGCGTAACGCCAAGCTGGAACACCCCTCATCCGACCTCGCTGCGCGAGGCCACCTTCTCCCACAAACAAAGGGGAGAAGGGAGGGCGCTCCAATCTCCGCGCAACTTCGCCGCTTGTGTCGCGTTGGACTCTTCGAGGATCACAAACCCGGAGATTTCCTGTGAAACCGCATCTCACGCTTGCCATCGTCGCTTTGTTTGCCGGCACGCCGGCGGCCTTCGCCCAATCCGCCACGCCGGCCGACATACCGGCTGTCGGCGAAACCAAGATCGAGACCGAGACCTTCACCAGAACCGTCCCCAGCGCCAACCGCTTCGAGATTGAAAGCAGCAAGCTGGCCGAACAAAAGAATGTCGCCGCCGATGTCAGGGAATTCGCCGCGATGATGGTCAGGGATCACACCAAGGCTGGCGAGGATTTCAAGGCAGCTCTGGAACAGAGCCAGACCACGGCCTCGGTTACGGCGAGCGGCCCCGCATTGTTGCCGAGGGATCAGACGATGCTCGACCAGCTCAAGGGCTTGGATGGCGATGAATTCCAGGCGAAATACATCCTCCTGCAGACCGAGGCGCACAAGCAGGCGTTGGCGCTGTTTTCCACCTATGCGCAGTCGGGCGAAGACCCGGCGCTGAAGGAATTCGCCAAGAAGACGCTACCGACGCTGCGGACGCACGAAAAGCGCATAAAGGATTTGGTGGCCGCCCACAGCTAATGCATGGCGCCCAAAAGCATGCCCTCGGGCTTGACCCCCGGGCTTGACCCGGGGCTTGACCCGAGGATGCGCGGCAGTTTGGGGATAACGACACGCATAAAACAAGTGCCTAAAGCGCGTCGCGACGCGCTTTAGGCTGGCGCAGCTCTCAGGTGTTCTTGATCTGCTCGACCGCGGTCACCAGCAGTTCGTCCATGGCGCCGCGAATCTGAACATCCGACTGGGCGACGCCCGCCGCGTCGAAATCGGCGCGTATTTTGCGCAACACGTCGTCGTCCCCGGCCTCTTCGAAGTCCGCGCGCACCACCTCTTTCGCATAGGCGTCGGCGTCCTCACCGGTTTTGCCGAGCTTTTCAGCCGCCCATAGGCCGAGCAGCTTGTTGCGGCGCGCCATGGCCCTGAATTTCGTGTCCTCGTCCATCGCAAACTTCTTTTCGAAGCCTTCCTGACGGTCTCTCATACTGCTCATGGTGTGCCTCGTTCAGATGTGAGTCTCCGACCTTCATTCGATGGAGAAGAAGAGCGGGCTAGGGGCCGAACATGGCGTGCATAGATGTCAGAAGCAAGACCGGACCGTTCCTGCCGAACGGCAATCGCTCCAGGTTGGCGCTGCCCCTCACCATTACCCGCTCTCCGTAAGCACGGGGAGAAGGTTCCGACAGGGGGTTGAGGGGCGGCGCTGACTTCGGCATCGATCTCCGTAGCCCATGGCCTTCGCACCGATGTGATTTGACGTTGCCGCGCCGTGACCTACTCTCGAATGCGGTGGGTGAGGAGGCGAGCAATGCAGTCACCTTTCAAAGGGCTTCGCAGCGTCACGCTGGCAGCGGCAGTGATTCTTGCCGCCGCCACCGTAGCCTATGCACATCACGGCTGGTCGTGGACCCAGGACGGGTTCTTCGAACTCCGGGGCAAGATCACGGCCATCTACATCGGCAATCCACATGCCACGCTGGATGTCGACGCAGAGGGCGAGGTCTGGCGGGTGGATTTGGCGCCGCCGTCCCGGACGATCGCCGCCGGCTTCACCGAGGAGGTCGCCAAAGTCGGCGACGAGGTGACCGCGATCGGCCACCGCTCGCGAGACGAGACCGAGAAGTGGATGAAAGCATCCCGCATCATCGTCAATGGCAAGACTTATGATGTTTATCCCGACCGCGTCCCGCCGGCCTGAATGGACGAGCTCCTCGCCGGCATCGAGCAACTCGCCTTGGTGCGGGCACTGAAGGCCTCATTCGTCACCTATCCCATAGTCAACGCGCTGCACATCATGTCGATCGGCGCGCTGCTGACCAGCGTCTGGCTGATGGACCTCAGGGTCCTCGGCGCATTCCGCTCGCTGCCCTACGCGGCGTTCATCGCGTTGCTGCGCCGCACCGCATTGGCCGCGTTCGCCGGCGCGCTTGCCACGGGGTCGCTGCTCTTTTCAGTCAGGGCGAGCGAGTATGCGGCGATACCAATTTTTCTCGCCAAGATGACACTCATCCTTCTCGCCGGGGCCAACTTCCTCGTCTTCATGCGCCGCGCAAAAGGCGGCGACGAGCCGGCCGGTGGGACCGTGACCATCCTGGCTGTGCTCTCGCTTGTGCTGTGGACGTCGGTGCTGTTCGCGGGACGGTTTATCGGGTTTCTCAACTAGAGCGAGCGGCGGCAAAGACAGCTGTTTTGCGGTCAAATCTCGGGCGGGTTGGGACGCCCTCTTCACCCTCTGGGATAGGCGGATCGGCACGAAGGATCAGGGTGCTGTAGGAATCGCAGCGTTGGCGGGACAGCGCCCGCCTCTGGCCTGCCGGCCATCTCCCCCACAAGGAGGGAGATCGGCTAATCACCTAAGCAAAATACTCCTGCAGTGGCCGCACTTCCAAACTCCCGGCCCTCAGCGCTGCAATCGCCTCGGCCACCGCGGCCGCACCCGACAGCGTCGTGTAATACGGCACTTTCTGCATCAGCGTCGCGCGGCGCAGCGATTTCGAGTCCGACACCGCCTTCTGGCCATCAGTGGTGTTGAAGACGATCTGCACCTGGCGATTGCGGATGGCGTCCTCGATGTGTGGCCGGCCTTCCAGCACCTTGTTGATCTTTTCCGCGACGACGCCGTTTTCGGCGAGGAAGCGGGCGGTGCCTGAGGTGGCCATAACCTTGAAGCCTTGGCCGGCCAGGCGCTTGACCGCCGGCAATATGCCCTTCTTGTCCTCGTCGCGCACCGAGACGAACAGCGTGCCCGCGCGGGGGAGATCGACGCCCGCCCCTAACTGGCTCTTGGCGAAGGCCAGCGCGAAGTCGCGGTCGAGGCCCATAACCTCGCCGGTCGAGCGCATTTCCGGGCCGAGCAATATGTCGACGCCGGGGAAGCGGGCGAAGGGGAAGACGGCTTCCTTGACCGCGATGTGGCCGGGCCGCCTGGGATCGGGCATGGCGCCGTAATGGGCGAAGGCGTCTTCAAGCTTTTCGCCGGCCATGATGCGGGCGGCAATTTTCGCTATGGGACGGCCAATGGTCTTGGCGACAAAGGGCACGGTGCGTGACGCGCGCGGGTTGACCTCCAGCACATAGACTGTGCCGTCCTTGATCGCATATTGCACGTTCATCAGCCCGCCGACATTGAGCGCGCGGGCGAGCGCGGCCGTCTGGCGCTCCAGCTCGTCGACGAGGTCAGACGGCAGCGAGTGCACCGGCAGCGAGCAGGCACTGTCGCCCGAATGGATGCCGGCCTCCTCGATATGTTCCATGATGCCGGAGACGAAGGTCGACGTGCCGTCGCATAGGCAGTCGACATCGACCTCGATGGCGCCCGAGAGATAGGTGTCGAACAATAGCGGGTTCTTGCCCAAGAGCGTGTTGATCTGGCCGGTCTTGTCGTTGGGGTATTTCTGCTTGATGTCCTCCGGCACCAGGCCGGGCACGGTGTCGAGCAGGTAGGTCTGCAGCATGCTTTCGTCGTGGATGATCTGCATGGCGCGGCCGCCGAGCACATAGGACGGGCGCACCACCAGCGGGAAGCCGAGCTCGCCGGCGACGAGGCGGGCCTGCTCGACCGAATAGGCGATGCCGTTCTTTGGCTGGCTGAGGCCAAGCTTGTGCAGCAGCTTCTGGAAACGGTCGCGGTCTTCGGCCAGATCGATCATGTCGGGCGAGGTGCCGAGGATCGGGATGCCAGCCTTCTCCAGCGCGTCGGCGAGCTTTAGCGGCGTCTGACCGCCGAACTGGACGATGACGCCGACCAACTCGCCCGACGCCTGTTCGGCGCGCACGATCTCCAGCACGTCCTCCGACGTCAGCGGCTCGAAATAGAGCCGGTCCGAGGTGTCGTAGTCGGTCGAGACGGTCTCCGGATTGCAGTTGACCATGATCGCCTCGAAGCCGGCATCGCGCAGCGCGAAAGCCGCGTGGCAGCAGCAATAGTCGAACTCGATGCCCTGGCCGATGCGGTTGGGCCCGCCGCCAAGGATGACGACCTTCTTGCGCGACGACACCTGCGCCTCGTTGGCGAGCGCGCCGGCGAAGGGCGTCTCATAGGTGGAATACATGTAGGCGGTGGGCGAGGCAAACTCGGCGGCGCAGGTGTCGATGCGCTTGTAAACCGGATGAACGTCGAGCTTTTCGCGAATCTTCTGAATCTCTTCCACGTCTTTCCTGACCAGGGACGCGAGGCGGGCGTCGGAAAAACCCATCGCCTTCAGCATGCGCAGATTGGCGGCGTCCTGCGGGATGCCATGCTCGCGGATGCGATCTTCCATGGCCAGGATGCCGGCGATCTGCTCGAGGAACCAAGGATCGATCTTGCACATGGCGTGCACATCTTCGAGCGAGGTGCCCATGCGGATCGCCTGCGCCACCATGCGCAGCCGGTCGGGCGTCGGCGTGCCCAATGCGGCGCGGATGGCGTTGCGGTCGTCGGCGTGGTTGGCTGGCGTGCTCCCGTGGCCGATGCCGGGGATCTCGATCTCGTCCAGACCCGTCAGGCCGGTTTCCAGTCCACGCAGCGCCTTCTGCAGCGATTCCTGAAAAGTGCGGCCGATGGCCATGACCTCGCCGACCGACTTCATCGCCGTAGTCAGCACCGGCTCGGCGCCGGGGAATTTCTCGAAGGCGAAGCGCGGGATTTTGGTGACGACGTAATCGATCGACGGTTCGAACGAGGCCGGCGTGGCGCCGCCGGTGATGTCGTTCTCCAACTCGTCCAGCGTGTAGCCGACGGCGAGTTTCGCGGCGATCTTGGCGATGGGAAAACCGGTCGCCTTGGAGGCCAAGGCAGAGCTGCGCGAGACGCGCGGGTTCATCTCGATCACCACAAGTCTTCCATCTGCAGGATTCACGGCGAACTGCACGTTGGAGCCGCCGGTCTCGACGCCGATCTCGCGCAGCACCGCGATCGAGGCATTGCGCATCATTTGATATTCTTTGTCGGTCAGCGTC
>NZ_RZSW01000286.1:0-7791 GCF_003997375.1 Mesorhizobium sp. M5C.F.Ca.IN.020.29.1.1
GACATGGCCTATTGGATATTCACCAAGGCGATCCTCGAGGGAAAGCCGATCCGGGTATTCAACAATGGCGAGATGTGGCGGGATTTCACGTATGTCGACGATGTGGTGCGGGCGGTCGTTGCCGTGCTCGACAAGCCGCCCATGGCCGATGCCCCACCCAGCAGGATTTACAATGTCGGCAACAACCGGCCGGTGCGGCTGGGCGATTTCATCGACACTCTGGAAAGACTGCTCGGTGTAAAGGCGATCCGCCACAGCGAGCCGATGCAGAGCAGCGACGTCGAGCGGACCTATGCCGACATGACGGCACTGGAGCGCGATTTCGGCTTCAAGCCGAGCGTTTCGATCGAAGATGGTCTGAAGAAATTCGTCGACTGGTACCGGTCCGAATGGGTTGCAGGGTCAACGACAAGGTGACTGCGGCCTGAGTGTCGTCGTTGCCTGTTGGCATCTGCGTTTGCGGCCCCGCGACTTCGCTCCGGCCACAAACAGAATGGCATCATTGCCGCTCGATCATCGCCTCAGCCCGGCCATGAAGGTCTTTACTCTGGCAGGGTCGACCTGGTTCCACCAGACGCCGTCATGCTTCAGTGCGCTGGCGACGATGACGCCATCGACGATGCCAAGGATATCGTTAGCATTGTCGGGCGTCACGCCGCTGCCGACCAGCGTCGGTAGGCCGGCGGCCTCCTTGATCATGCGGATGTAGCTCAGATCCGCAGCGTGCCCGGTGCGCTGACCGGTCGCAATGATGGCGTCGGCGTCGAAGAAGACCAGATCCTTGACCAGTTCCTCCACTGGCCGGTCGGCAACGATGGCGTGTGCGCCATGCTTGACATGAGCATCGGCGAAAACGCGGATGCCGTTGGCGCGAAGCTTGGCGCGGTAGCGCGCCGCGCGACCCGACTCGCCCTCGACAAAACCCTCGTTGGCGACATAGGCATTCGCCCATTGATTGACGCGGATGAAACCCGCGCCGGCGGCACTGGCGATCGCAAGGGCAGGGATCGCCGCGTTAGCGAGCACATTGATGCCGACCGGCTTGCCGAGTTCGCGGCGGATACGGTCGGAAACGACCGCCATATAGGCTGCTGTCTCCGGTCCGATATCGTCAGGTTTTGCAAAGGGGATGTCGCCATGATTCTCGACGATCACGCCGTCACATCCGCCGTCGAGATAGGACCTCGCATCATCGAGACCCCGCTGATAGATCGCCTCGACCGCCTCGCCGCCAAAGCGCGGCGAGCCAGGAAGCGGCGCAAGATGAACGACACCGATCACCACCTTGGTGCGGCCGAAAAGTTCTACGAGCGCGTCGGCGCCCGATTGGCCGAGTTGGGTCATGAGAGCTCCGTTTCATCGATGAGCGCCGCCATTTCAGGCGCGGAAGGACAGGATATCAATGTGCCCGGGCGAGTCACCGCAATTGCCGCGGCCGCGAGCGCGAACTTCAGCGCTGAGGTAACCGACATTCCTTTGGAAAGCCCGCCGGCCAGACAGCCGCAAAACACATCGCCGGCGCCGCTGGTGTCGAGCGCTTCGACGCCGGGCGCCGGCAAACGAAGCGGTGCTTCCTGGTCCGGGCCAAGCACGAGACAACCTTCCGCGCCAAGTGTGATCACGACTGTTCCGGCGCCTTTGGCCGCGAGCGCGTCGGCCGCAGCTGCCATGTCACCCTCGCCGGTCAGTGCTTTCGCCTCGGATTGGTTCACGACCAACAGCTGCGCCAGACCGAAGTCAGGCAAAGCCGCGGCATTGATAGGACTGGCGTTCAGGACGGTGCGCGCGCCATTTTCCTGTGCTGCCCGCAGGCAGGCATTTATCGCAGCGCCTCGCAGGTTTCCCTGACAGACGACGATGTCGCCGAACGCGATCCGTCGCGCAAGTGCCGTTTGCGCGATCGGATCGAACGCTTCGCTGCAGGCGACACCGCTGACGATGAAGTTCTCGCCGCCGACCTCAATGACGATGGTCGAGCGGTCGCTCGGCAGGTCGAATTCGCTCACGTCGAGGTCGGACAACTCCCTGTCGAGAGAGGCTCGGATCCATGCGCCTGCGCGGTCCTTGCCGAGCGCCGTCCAAAACGTCACCGCAGCACCCGTGCGCGCGGCCGCAACGGCCTGGTTTGCGCCTTTGCCGCCGAGGCCGTCGGCGTAGCTGCTGGCGTTCAAAGTCTCGCCGGCGGCGGGGAAGCGGCCGACGCGAAACATCGTGTCTACGCAGGCATTGCCCACGACATGGACATGCATCGCTCAGCTCTCACCGGTCGCCCAGTTCAGCATCTGTTCGAACAGAGTTTTGTAGCCTTTCCAGGCGATGAACTCCGGTGGCAGCCAATGCGGCCCGACATCGGATGTCCAGGCCACAGTGCGGCCCTTGCCATAGTGGCCGGCGACGAGCAGCGGCAGCGATCCGTAATCCGAAGACACGGTTGCCAGAACTTCCGCCCCGTCTTTCAGCGTCACCTCGTTGAAGCCGAGCAGGATTGGCCAAGCCGAACCGAGACCCTTCAAGATCGGGTGGTCCGAGGAGCCTTTCAGAACAGGCGAAAACCCTTCCGGCACCTCGACGCGGTCGTCGAAGGCGAGGCAGTTCACCGGCAGCACCTCCTCGACCGGCGTCTTGCGATAGCGCGCGCCGCCATTAATGCCCTGGAAGCTATAATAGCCGCCAAACATCAAAAGCGCGCCGCCGTCGCGCACATAATCGCGCAGCAGGCGCAACCGGTTCGGCGTCGGCTTCGAGTGAACCCAAGTGTCGGGATGCAGAAGCAGCGTGTTGGCGCCGATGTCGGAGAGCACCACCGCATCATAGGCCGAGAGCGCCTCCATTGTTTGCGGAAAGCTGCGCTGCGCCTCATGCGCCGGCATGAAGGTCACATCGAAGTCGGTCGCCTTCAGCGCCGTCAGCAATTCGTCGGCGCCGGTGTGGTAGGTGACCGTCGGAAACTGGTCGAAGCCTTTGATATGGGTCGCGGTCGACACCCAGGATTCACCGGCTAGCAGAATCTTTTTCTTGGACATTTGAACTCCGTCGTAAGTCAGTTCCGCCGCGAGAACACAGCCCTCGGATTGGCGACCAGCATGCGGTCGATGGCTGGTTGCTCGACGCCATGCCGTTTCAGGCGCGGTACGAAATGCTTGAGGATATAGCCGTAGCCGAAACCGCCGAAGCGGGTCAGCATGATCTTGAGGAACACATCCTGCGACAGCAGCAGGCGGTCGCCGAAGCCGGCGTCGATAAGTGCCGCAATTGCCCGTGCATTCTCTTCATCGGAGGGCGATTGCGCGTCCTGATCGGCATAATAATAGTCCATGCCGATCATGTCGTATTCCAGGAAAGCGCCGCGCCGCGCGAGGCTTGTCTGATAGTCGAGATCGTTGTGGCTGGGGTTCATATGGCAGAGCACGGTGTGGCGAAGATCGGCGCCCTCTGCCTCGACGACATCGAGCACCTCGTGCGCCAGCCGCTCCCAACCGGGCAAATGGATCGACAGCGGCACGCCCGTGATGCGCGAGGCCCGCGCCGAAGCTCGCAGTGACTTTCGTTCCTCGGAGGTGAAGTCCTTGCTGACGCCGACCTCGCCGATCAGACCGGCCAGGATCGTCGGCTGCATCTCGCCGCCGCCGACATCGTTGACGATGAATTCGGTCACCGCGTCGACATCCATGGTCTTCAGCCATTCGGGATGGGTGTGCTCCAGATAGAAGCCGGTGCCCATGACGATCTTCAGGCCGGACATGCGGCTGATGCGGGCGAGCTTTTCCGCTTCACGGCCGATGCCGATATTGGTCGCGTCGACGACGGTGTGGCCGCCGAGCGCGCGATAGCGTTGCAGCTCAGACAGCGCCAGGTCGCTGTCGTCGAGCGAAACATTGTCGCGGTTGACGTAAGGGTTCATGCGCAGTTCGCCGATGATCTCGATGTTCACGGGCTGCTCGGCGAGCGCCATGTCGTCGGGATGACAGGGGCATTTCCAGGTGCGCGCGCCGTCGAGCAGGATGTGCTCGTGCATCAGCGTTACGCCCATTTCTTCGACCGGAACGGGGCCGAGCACGGTCATCACCTGGCCGGATTCGACCCCGATCGCCAGCCGCTGCCTGGGAGCTGCGTCATCGAAGAGATCACTCATAGGCTCAACGGCTCCGTACGGCGCCGCGGAACAGGCGGAAGTTCAGCCAGATGGCGACCAGGATGATCGTTCCGGTCACGATCGGCGTCAGGAAGGGCGACAGATGCGCCAGGATCAGGCCGTTGCCGATGACGGCCACGGTAAGCGCGCCGAGCACCGTGCCGATAATCGTTCCGCGGCCGCCGAACAGGCTGGTGCCGCCAAGCACGACCGCAGCGATCACTTCGAGCTCAAAGCCTTGCCCGGCGTTCGACGATCCGGATCCGAGCCGGGCCGCAATGATGATCCCCGCAAGTGCTGCCGCGGCGGCGGAAATCACGTAAACGAAAAGCGTCGTCAACCGCGTGTTGACGCCGGCGCGCCTGACCGCTTCGGCGTTGGCTCCGATGCCGGTCACGTAGCGGCCGAACGGCGTCTCGTTGAAGGCGATATAGGCGATCGCAAGGATCGCCAGCGCGATCAGCGCAGGCGCCGGCACGCCAAGAAACCAGGCGCGGCCCAGCACCGTGAAAGGGCTTCCCGGCTCGATGGGGATCGAGTAGCCGCCGGTGATCAGCAGCGCCACGCCACGGATCACCGAAAGCCCGGCAAGCGTGACGATGAAGGCCGGGATGCCCTCATAAGCAACGAAATAGCCTTGCACCGCGCCAAGCAAGGCACCCAGCGCAAGCATGGCCAGGATGACCGCCGGCCATGGCAGGCCCAGCTGCAGCAGTGTCGCCGACAACGTTGCCACCAGCGCCAGCACGGAGCCGACAGAAAGGTCGATGCCGCCCGTGGTGATGACGAAGGTCATCGCTGCGGCGACGATCAGCAGCGGGGCCGACTGCCGCAGGATGTTCAGCAGATTGGGCGACGTCAGAAAGGCGTCCGTCGTCACCGAGAAGATGACGCAAACCACAAGAAAGAACAACGCGATCGACACGACACTGCCATTGGCGAGCACCGCATCTCGCCATGTGCCTTCGCGAACCCTTCGAGACTGCGCGGAGTGGGTCGAACTCACGTCGCTCATGCTGGCGCTCCATCGCGATAGGCGCCGGTGGCCGAGCGAGCGCTGAATTTGCGGCCCACGATCAGGTTGACGACATCTTCGATATTGGTTTCGCCGATCAGCCGCTCGGCGACGTTGCGTCCTTCGTACATGACCTGAATGCGGTCGCATACGAGGAACAGATCCTGAAGGCGGTGGGTGATCAGAATAACGCTGACGCCGCGGGCGCTCACGGCGCGGATCAGGTCGAGCACAGCCTCGACCTCGGCGACGGCAAGCGCTGCCGTCGGCTCATCCATAATCAGCACGGACGGCTCGAACGAGGCGGCGCGGCCGATCGCGATCGACTGTCGCTGTCCGCCGGACAGGTTCTCGACCTTGAGCCGCGTGTCGGCGATAACGATGCCGAGTCGATCGAGCATCTGGCGCGTCTGTTCGTGCATGCGCTTCTTGTCGAGAAAGGAAATGCCGGCGATGCGGCGGCGCGGCTCGCGGCCGAGAAAGAGATTGCCGGCGACATCGACCGTGTCGCAGAGCGACAGATCCTGATAGACCATCTCGACGCGCGCTGCACGCGAATCCGCCGGCGAGTTGAAGGTCACCGGCATGCCATCGATCTCGATCGTGCCGGCATCGGGAACCACCGCCCCCGACAGCACCTTGCTCAATGTCGACTTTCCCGCGCCATTGTCGCCGACCAGTCCCAGGACCTCGCCCGGCTTCAGCACCAGCGACACATCATCGAGCGTCTGGATGGCGTTGTAGCGCTTTGAGATGCCGCTCATCCGCACCCGATAGGTCTCGCTACTGCTCATCTTGGATCCCACGGGATTTGCAAAGCGTCCGCGGCGTAGCCTCAAGCGGCGCCGCGGACCGGTCATCGACGCAGCTTACTGGAACATCGCGCGGTATTGCTCGACATTCTCCTTGGTCACGATCGTCACCGGAATATTGATGATCGGCTCGACCGTTTCGCCCTTCTTGAGCTTGGTCAATGCTTCGACAGCGGCCTTGCCTTCGCCGGCAGGGTCCTGCTGGACGACGGCCACCACCCAACCATCGTCAATGCCCTGAATGACCTGCTTGGTCAGGTCCCAGCCGAACACCTTGACGTCGCCGGTGCGGCCTTGGCTGGTTACGGCGGAAACAGCGCCGAGCAACGCCGGCTCGCCGGTCGCATATAGCGTCGTCATGTCCGGATTGGCGGTCATCAAATTCTCCGAAGCGCTCATTGCGGTCTCCTGAACATTCTGGCCGTCGACCGTGTCGAGGAAGGTGATCGCCAGGCCGCTGTCGGTGACCGCCTTCTTGAAACCGTCGAGCCGCTGGTTCTGGATGAACGAATTAAGCGCGCCGACAATGCCGATCTTGGCAGTGCCGCCCATCTCCGACTTGACATAGTCCGCGTAGAATTTGCCGATATCCTCGCCGGCCTTGGCGTTGTCGACACCGATGAACGCAACGTTGTCGCCGTCGGGAATCTGGGCGTCGATGGCGATTACGGGGATGCCGGCCGCCTTCGCGGCGGTGATTGCAGGCTTGACGCCGTTCACGTCGATGGCGACTAAAATGATGCCGTCGACTTTCTGTGTGATGTAGTTCTCGATCGCGTCATTTTGCGCGCTCGGCACGTTGTTGGCATTGAAGATGACCAGCTTGGCGCCCGCGGCGTCGGCGGCCTTCTGCGCGCCCTCATTGATCTGGTTGAAGAACAGGGCCTGCTGGTTGATGTTGACGAGAGCGAACGTATCGGCGAACGCCGATCCCATCGCGGTCGAGCAAATGGCGATGACGGCGGCGCAACGGAAGAGAAGTTTGAACGGACGCATTTACGGTTCCCCTTGCTTGCGGGCCAAACCTGTTAGGCTGGTCCCATTGGTGCTACAGGCACGAGGCAACATTCAAGAGACTTGAATATTTGTCAACGAATTTGATCTCTGAGCGCCGTCAGAACGTCGCCGGCGTGTTGACCCAGAAAATGCTGGCTCTCTCCTTGCCGATGTTGCGGTAATGGTGCGGCAGCTCCGACCTGAACACGAACGCATCGCCAGTGGCGAGATCATGGCTCTTGCCATCGACGATCAGCTTGATCCGGCCAGCGAGCACATAGCCGACTTCCTCGCCGACATGCTGGATGGGACCTTCGCTCTCGCCGTCCGCCTCGATATGATGGATATTGCACTGCAGCAGGTGACCGGGCGAATACGGAATGATGCGCTCAAGCGAAATGCCCTCGCCGCGCCTCAGCGCGTCGAGCGAGATCAATGGCCGCGCGCCTGCGCGGAACACGATCGCCTCGTCGTCGTCGACCTGTTCGAACATCCAGCCGATATTGGTCCCTAGAACTTCGACCACGCGGTGAAGCATGGGTAGGGATGGCGAAGCCTTGCCGTTCTCGATCTTGGACAAAAGGCTTTCAGAGCAGTTCGCAGCTGTCGCCAGCGTCTTCAGCGTCATGCCCCGTGTCTGCCGGGCGAGGCGCAACCGCGTTCCAAGTCGCGCGGCATTTACGCTGGCGTCCGCTTCAGACTCTGGCCGTCGTCGATCGATTTTGTTCATCCGTTCGCCAACCATTCAACAGTCATGGGACAACTGTCGCGCGAGCAAAAGACAGCGGCGACCGATTTGCAAGCGATGATTTGTCAATTTCGACGCTGCAGTGCCT
>NZ_RZSW01000287.1:0-7773 GCF_003997375.1 Mesorhizobium sp. M5C.F.Ca.IN.020.29.1.1
GCCGGCCTCGCCACAATCTTCGACGACACACGCGGCACGGTCTCGTCAAAAGGCAAGATTTCGGGCAAGCAATTGCAGCCGCAAACGTTCCGCGCCGACTACACGTCGGGCGAGAAGGCGTCGATGATCGATATCCAGTTCGCCAATGGCACTGTTATCGCGACGAAGGTCGTGCCTGCGCCGAAGAAGCGCAATCCCAAAAATTGGATACCGCTGGGCGCCAGCCATCTCGCGTCGGTGCTCGATCCGATGGCCGCCACCGTCATCCATGCCGATAGCCTCGACAAGGTATGCGGGCGCACGGTGAAACTCTATGACGGCGAGATGCGCGCCAATCTGACGCTGACATACTATTCGAAAGGTTCGATCTCGGTGCGCGGCTACAAGGGCGAGACCGTCACCTGCAGACTGGGCTTTGAGCCGGTGGCGGGGTACCGCAAGAACCGCAAAGCTTTGAAGTACCTGAAGGATCGCAGCCGCATCATGGTGACATTTGCGCCGGTCGGTCAAACTGGCGTATATGCGCCGATCCACGCCACCGTCAGCACGAAAATCGGCACTCTCACCGTCAGCGCGGAGCGGTTCGAAGCAACAGAATAGGCGCGATTGCGCGCCGCCAGAAACAGGCGTGAGGCCGACGGACATGGGGCGCGCAACACTGATCGGCTTCTCGGCGATCGCCATGTGGGCGCTGCTGGCGCTGCTTACGGACGCTTCCGGTGCGGTGCCGCCATTCCTGCTTTCGGCGATCACCTTCACGATCGGCACCAGCGTCGGGCTCGTCGCGCGGCTGTTCATGCCGGCCGCCGCCAACCGGCCGAAGATACCGCCGCAAGTGTGGGTGATCGGCATTGCCGGCCTGTTCGGCTATCACTTCTTCTACTTCACTGCGCTGCGCAACGCGCCGGCGGTGGAGGCGAGCCTCATCGCCTATCTGTGGCCGCTGCTGATCGTGCTCGGATCGGCGCTGATGCCGGGCGAGCGGCTGGCCTGGAACCATGTCGTCGGCGCGCTGCTCGGGCTTGCCGGCACTTTTCTGATCGTCACAAAGGGCGGCGGGCTTGCCTTCGACGCGCGCTATGCATTTGGCTATGCGATGGCTGGCGTCTGCGCCGTGCTGTGGTCGGCCTATTCGCTGCTGTCGCGGCGCTTTCCGTCGGTGCCGACCAGCGTCGTCACCTGGTTCTGTGCGGCCACGGCAGCGCTTTCCCTTGTCTGCCATCTGATGCTGGAAGAGACGGTGCTGCCTGTCGGCGCCGGGCAGTGGCTGGCCGTGCTCGGCCTCGGCCTGATGCCGGTGGGCGCGGCCTTCTACGCCTGGGACATAGGCGTCAAGCGCGGCAACATCCAGGTGCTGGGCGCGGCGAGCTATGCCGCGCCGCTGCTGTCGACGCTGGTGCTGATATCAGCCGGTTTCGCCGAGCCGTCCCTGCGCATTCTCGCCGCCTGCGTGCTGATCACCGGCGGGGCAGCACTTGCGGCGAAGTCGCTGTTCTTGCGCAAGCAGGCAACTGGCGAGGCTGGGGCGTGATGCCGTTTCCCGGCGGCATTGACGCCAACGCCAATGCGACGCTGCTGTTTTCGCTGGTGGCGGCGGTGATCTACGCCTTCATCATCGACATGCCGCCGACGCTTGCGCGTTCTGCGGTCAAGACGCTGGCCGTGGCAATGCTTGCCGTGCTGGCCTCGCTGCAGGGCGGTCCGTGGCTGCTCGTAGCGGCACTGGCGCTCAGCGCCGTCGGCGACGCGTTCCTGTCGCGCGACGATGAAAAGGCTTTTCTCGGCGGGCTGGCCAGTTTTCTAATCGCGCATGGGCTTTACATAGCGCTGTTCCTGCGTTCCGGCGGTGGGATCGGGCTGCTCTCGGCCGAGCCGTGGCGCGGGTCGATTGCCCTGGCAATGGCCCTGTTCGCGCTCGCGATGCTTTTTTCGCTCTGGCGCCGTGTCGGCCCCGCCTTGCACCTTCCGATCAGCGTCTATATCGCGGCAATCCTTGCCATGGGAATTTCAGCACTCACCCTGAGCAATGTCTGGGTCTTTGGCGGCGCCGTGCTGTTCATGGCGTCCGACGGGCTGCTCGCCTCGGAAAAGTTCCTGCTGACCGGCATCTCGCCGCACCGTGTCTGGATGCGCTACGCGGTCTGGATGCTGTATTACGCCGCCCAGCTGGGGATCACGATGGGTTTCCTGTTGGGTTAGGTATGTCGATATCAGGGTGATGCCGGCCTGACCTGAATCTCAATATACCTACGTCGTTCCCGGCTGCCAGCCCGGTTCGGCCAGCTCGAAGGCGGCGAAATCGAAGCCCGGAGCCACGGTGCAGCCGACCAGCGTCCACTCGCCCAGGCTGCGTGCCGACTGCCACCAACCTGCCGGCACGACGATCTGCGGCCGCTCGCCCGCCGCCAGTGCCGTGCCGAGCACCTGCTCGATCACCGGCCCGTTTTCCCCATGAATCGACAGCGCCAGAGGCGCGCCGGCATAGAAGTGCCAGACCTCGGCCGCGTCCTTGACGCGGTGCCAGGCCGACACTTGCTCCTGCTCCAAAAGAAAATAGATCGCGGTCGAATGGCCGCGCGCGTCTTCCGTGCCATCCCGGAAGGTTTCGGCATACCAGCCGCCTTCCGGATGCGGTTTCAGGCAGAGCGTTGCGATGATTTCGGCGGAACTGGTCATTGGCCCCAGAAGGTCACGGTTTCCAGACCATCAATGGTGCTCAGAAATTGTCCTTGCGCTTGCGAATTTCGGCGAACACTTCGGCGTCGGAGGCGTTCTCCAAGCCGAGATGCTTGCGGATTGCCGGATCGTGCCAGCGCAGGAACGGATTGGTCGACAGTTCCTCGCCGATCGTGGTCGGCAGCGTCGGCTTGCCGTCGGCGCGCAGCGCCTCGATTTTCGCAGCGCGCTCCTTTAACGCCGAATTGGTCGGGTCGACGGTCAGCGCGAAGCGGGCGTTGGAAAGCGTGTATTCATGGCCGCAATAAACGACCGTCTCGGCCGGAAGTGCCGCGAGCTTTTTCAGCGAATCGTACATCACCGGCGGCTTGCACTCGAACAGCCGCCCGCAGCCGAGCGCGAACAGCGTATCGGCGGTGAACGCCACTTTCGATCCCGGCAGATGATAGGAGACATGGCCTGCCGTGTGGCCGGGCGTGGCGATCACGTCGATCCTCTCCTCGCCGAGGTGGATGACCGAACCCTGCTCGACGGTTTCGTCGATGCCGGGGATCTTGGCCTTTTCCGCTTCCGGTCCGACGATGCGCAGCTTGAAGCGCTCCTTCAGCGCCGGATTGGCCTCGACATGGTCGACATGGTGATGGGTGGTCAGGATCATCGTCGGCGTCCAGCCGGTACGCTCGATCGCAGCCAGGATCGGCGCCTCCTCGGGCGCGTCGATGATCGCGGTCTGGCCGCTTTTGGGGTCATGCACCAGCACGCCGAAATTGTCGCTGCGGCACATGAACTGTTCGATTTCAACCGGCATAGCATCTCTCCACTAGAGCGGTTCGGCGTTTCACGGAAACGCCGAACCGCTCTATCTCGTTGTTTTTCCGCAATTCCGGACGGAAAACCGTTTCACACTTTCCTGGAATTGCTCTAGAGCGCCGTACGTCCAGTTGGACGCACAAAGAACGCTCTAACACCTTTATCTGCTGCATCGTGCTTTCCGAAATCGAAATCGATTTCGGGCCGCTGCAGTAGTCGCCGCAGACATAGGGCGCTTGCCCGCGGATGTCATCCGCCTTTGTTGAACTTGGACAGCATCGAAGATAGCGTGCCGCGCATGCATTCCGATATCGTCGACCTTCGCTCCTTCTATTCGACAACGCTCGGGCGATTGGCCGAACGCTCGATCACCATGGCGTTGTCCTCGATATGGGCTGTTGTGCCCAATGAGCGGCTGGTCGGCCTCGGTTACACCTTGCCGTGGCTGGAGCGGTTCGGAACCGACGCGGAGCGTGTCTTTGCCTTCATGCCGGCGACGCAAGGCGCGGTGGTCTGGCCGGCCACGGGGCCGACCGCAACCGCGCTGGTCTTCGATGAGGAATTGCCGCTGGTCGATGCCTCCATCGACCGCATACTGCTCGTCCATTCACTCGAACATGCCGAGAACCCGCGCGAGACGCTGAACGAAATCTGGCGGGTGCTGTCGCCCGCCGGCCGCGTCGTCATCGTCGTCCCCAACCGGCGCGGTGTCTGGGCCCGTTTCGAGCATACGCCGTTCGGCAGCGGCCGGCCCTTTTCGCGCGGCCAGCTCACCGAATTGCTGCGCGAAGCAAACTTCACGCCCGCCGCCTGGTCCGACGCCCTGTTCTTCCCGCCATCGCGGCGACGCTTCATGATGCAGTTCCACAATGTGCTGGAGCGCGCCGGCCGCAGGTTCTGGCCGATCTTTTCCGGCGTCATCGTGGTCGAGGCGCAGAAGCGGCTCTATCAGGGCGTGCCGGTCGTCCAGCGCGCATCTCGCCGCGTCTTCGTGCCGGTTTTCTCGCCGCATGGCGCCACAAGGCTCGGCCGGATATCGCCGACCGGGAAGGCGACATTGCCGAGCCGTCGATGACATTTTCGTGATCGGGATCGAGCTTATTCTCACCTATGTGTCGAGGGCGGGTTTGCTACCCGAATGTGTCGACATGTTCACCGGTTTCAGCACCGCTTGCGAATTCAAGGACTTCACCAATGGCTGATCATCCGGATATAGAGGCAAGCGCCAAGCCGGTTGCCGCGTCGATCGAGGCCAGCAGCTTGCGCGACCAATTGGCGACGATCAAGCTTGCGCTGGGGACTTCGCCGATCCGCAAACACCTGCTCTGGGCCTGCGTCGGCATTGTCGCCGTCATTGTGGCAACCTCGATCGGGCAGGTTCTGCTCAATCGCTGGAACGAGCCCTTCTACGACGCGCTGGCTCGGCGCGATATGCAGGGCTTCCTGCACCAGCTTCTGGTCTTTGCCGCCATCGCCGGCGGACTTGTGGTGCTCAATGTCGGCCAAACCTGGCTCGACCAGAGGATCCGGCTGAAGCTGCGTGAGGCGTTGACCCTCGATCTGATCGGTGAATGGATGCGGCCGGCGCGCGCCTTCCGGCTCGCCAACGCCGGCGCCATCGGCGTCAACCCTGACCAGCGCCTGCAGCAAGATGCCGGACATCTCTCCGATCTTTCCACAGGCCTCGGCATAGGGCTGTTGCAGTCGTTGATTCTGCTTGTTTCGTTCGTCGGCGTCTTATGGTCGCTGTCTTCTGGCTTCGTCTTCCATATCGGCGGCTATTCGCTGGCCATTCCGGGCTACATGGTGTGGGCCGCGATCCTCTATGCCGGTACCGCCTCCTGGCTGAGCTGGCTGGTCGGACGGCCGCTCATCCGCTTCAACAGCGACCGCTATACGCGTGAAGCGGAGCTGCGCTCCTCGGTGGTCCGCGTCAACGAGAATGTCGATGCCATCGCGCTTGCGCACGGCGAAGCCGACGCGAGACGACGGCTCGAGCTCGACCTCGGCACGGTGCTGGGCGCGATGCGGCGCATCTACAGCGCCCAGATCAATCTTTCCTGGGTGACCGATACCTATGGCTGGATCACTGTCGTCGCGCCGATCCTCGTCGCCTCCCCGGTCTATTTCGCCGGCGATATCAGCTTCGGCGGGCTCATGATGGCTGTCGGCGCCTTCAACCAGGTGCATGCCTCGTTGCGCTGGTTCATCAACAATATCGGCGGCATCGCCGATTGGCGCGCCACGCTGATGCGCGTCGCCGATTTCCGCATCGCGCTCGCTGAAACGGACGTGCTGCACGACACCGAAAAACGCATCAAGATCGGCGAAAACCCGAATGGCAGGCTGACATTCGAGAACCTCGAGGTTGCGTCGCGGGATGGATGTACGAAGCTCGCCAAGCCCCATGTCGAAATCCGCGCGGGCGAGCGCGTCATGATCACTGGAGATCCGCGCGCCGGCAAGACGCTGTTCTTTCGCGCCATTGCCGGTCTGTGGCCGTGGGGAAGCGGGCGGATCGGCATGCCGGCCGGAGAGGTGCCCGCCTTCGTTCCCCGCAAGCCCTATTTCCCGCTCGGCACGTTGCGCGAGGTGCTCAACCACGCCGATGCCGCGGTCAGCGACGCCGAGATCTCGGCGGTGCTTGCCGAGGCCGGTCTTGGGCGTCTGTCGTCCTCGCTCGACCGCTCGGCGCGCTGGGAGCGCGAATTGAGCGATGACGAGCAGCGCCTGCTTGCCTTTGCCCGGCTGGTTTTGCGGCAGCCGAAATGGGTGATCATCGACGAGGCTTTGGACACGTTCGACGGCGCGACGCTGAGTCGGGTGCTGTCGATGCTGGAGGCGCGTCTTGCCGACGCCGCGATCCTCAACATTGGCCGGAGCCAGCAGAACATTGAATTCTTTCCGCGCTCGTTGGCGATCGTGAAAGACGTCGACCGACCGCCTCTCAAGCCAGTCCGTGTCAGGGCCGGCGCGATCGAACCACCCCCGGCCGTCGCCGCAGCCTACCAAGAGACGTAGCCGGCGATACGCAGCCAAGCTTTATTTCGCCGTGATCGCGGCGAAAGATTGCCGGCATCGTGCGGAAGTTCGCGGCGTTGGACCTATGCTTGACGCGCTTAAAACGCGTCCCGTTGAAGAGATTCATGCGACACGTTTTAAGCCTTTGTTTCTATGCATGTCGTTACCCCAAAACCGCTTCGCACTTTTGGGCGACATGCATCAGCCTGCTTGCCTGCCTTGCCTGCGCTCAGGCAGCACCACTGGCCGCGCCGGCCAATACCATTGCAGTGGACGTCGAACTGGTGCTGGCGGTCGACATTTCACACTCGATGGACGAAAGGGAATTCGCCCTGCAGCGCGCCGGCTATGTCGAGGCGCTGCGCCACCCCGACTTCATCGATGCGGTGCGTTCGGGTGTGACCGGCCGCATCGCGCTGGCCTATTTCGAATGGGCAGGCACCGTCCGCGACGATGCGGTCATTGCCTGGCAGGTCATCGATAACGCTGAGAGCGCCGACGCATTCGCCGACAAGATCGAGGCGCGCCCATTCAGGAGCTTTCGCGGCACCTCCATTTCCGGTGCGCTCGGCTTCGGCGCCAAGCTGTTGGATGGAGGCGCTTTCGAGGCGACGCGCAGTGTCATCGACATTTCAGGCGATGGTCCCAACAATACCGGGATGCCCGTCACCACGACACGCGACGCCGCGGTGGCAAAGGGTATCGTCATCAACGGCCTGCCGATCCTGATCAGCCCGTCGCCCAGCTTCAGCCATCTCGACCAATACTATGCCGAGTGCGTTACGGGCGGGCCTGGGGCTTTCGTGCTGCCGGTCTATGCCGCTTCCGAATTCGTGACCGCCATACGCCGCAAACTGATCCTAGAGGTTAGCGGTGTTGCCGGTCCCTGGGCCGATCGCGTACCGATCCGGGTCGATGCGGCAACACCGGTCGACTGTTTGCAAGGCGAGCGCGACCGGCGGTTTTTCTCCGATCCGTATTTTCCGGAACTTAATCGCTAGCTGGTCGATGAATGGCGATCAGTCCTACACCCATGGTCTTCGGACTCGGGCAGGCCGAGCGCCATATTGGCCGAAGGAGCGACGTTATCGTCTCAGCAGGAACACCGCTTGCTGGCCAAAGAAATTCCAGAACCACCATGGCATGGAGAGGCCGATTTTCTGGCCATTGGCGTCGAGCGCGGTTGCTCTTTCCACTGTCGCGCCGAGCTCCTCGCAGAGGTTGACGAAGTCACGGATGGTGCAGAAATGGATGTTGGGCGTGTCG
>NZ_RZSW01000288.1:0-7755 GCF_003997375.1 Mesorhizobium sp. M5C.F.Ca.IN.020.29.1.1
CTTGCATTCGGCATCGGCCTGATTGCGGCGGCCTATGCGATCGGCCCGATCTCGGGCGCGCATCTCAACCCGGCGGTGACGCTCGGCGTGTTCCTTGCCGGCCGAATGCAGGCCAAGGACGTCATCCCCTATTGGATCGCACAGATCATCGGCGCCATCATTGCGTCGCTGGCGCTGTGGATCATCGTCTCCGGACAGGTCGGCGGCCATAGCGGCGGCTTCGGCGCCAATGGCTGGGACACGACGAAATGGGGCGCCAGCTCGGCGTTCCTGTGGGAGCTGATCGGAACCTTCACCTTCGTCACGGTGATCCTTGGCGTCACAAGCGGCAGCCACATGACGGCCTTTGCCGGCCTTGTCATCGGCCTGACGCTGGCGGGACTGCATTTCGCCATCATTCCGGTGACCGGCACATCGCTCAACCCGGCCCGCTCGATCGGCCCGGCGCTGTTTTCGGACAGTGCCGCGATCGGCCAGCTCTGGCTGTTCATCGTCGCACCGCTAATCGGCGGCGCCATCGCCGGCGTGGTTGCCAAGACGCGCATCTTCGAGAAGGATTGACAGTCGAAGGGCTGAATCAAGAAAGGCGCGGGCCAGGCCCGCGCCTTTCTTGTTGAGACTCGAGAAACTTACCGCAGGCGGGAAGCTATCCCGCTCCGGACTTTGGCGCCGATCAGGCGAGTTCGAAGCGATCGGCGTTCATCACCTTGGTCCAGGCCGCGACGAAATCCCTGACGAATTTCTGTCCGGCATCCGCTGACCCATAGACTTCGGCAAGTGCTCGCAGCTGCGCGTGCGAGCCAAAGATCAGGTCGGCACGGGTGCCGGTCCATTTGACCTCCCTGGTCTTGCGGTCGCGGGCTTCGTACACCTCCTCGGAGCCTGCGGCCGGATCCCAGATCGTGTTCATGCTGAGCAGGTTGACGAAGAAGTCGTTGGTCAGCGTGCCCGGCCTGTCGGTGAACACTCCATGCTTCGACTTGCCGGCGTTGGCGCCGAGCACCCGCAGGCCGCCGACGAGCACCGTCATCTCCGGCGCCGTCAGCGTCAGCAACTGCGCCCGGTCGACCAGCAGTGCTTCGATCGACATCGGCTGCTTGCCGCGGACATAATTGCGGAAGCCATCAGCGGTCGGCTCAAGCGCGGCAAAGGACTGGACGTCCGTCTGCTCCTGCGAGGCGTCCATGCGACCCGGCGTGAACGGCACCTTGACGTCTTGGCCACCGTCCTTGGCGGCCTTCTCGACCGCGGCGACGCCGCCGAGCACGATCAGGTCGGCAAGCGAGACCTTCTTGTCACCCGTCTGCGCGGCATTGAACTCGTTCTGGATGCCTTCGAGCTTCGAAAGCACCTTCGACAGTTCGGCCGGCTGGTTGACGTCCCAGTCCTTCTGCGGCCCAAGGCGGATGCGTGCGCCGTTGGCGCCGCCGCGCTTGTCGGAGCCGCGGAACGTCGAGGCCGACGCCCAGGCGGTCGAAACCAGTTCGGAAACCGACAGGCCCGACGCCAGGATCTTCGCCTTCAGCGACGCAATATCCTGCTCGCCGACCAGCTCGTGGTCGACCGCCGGGACAGGATCCTGCCAGATCAGCTCTTCCTTCGGCACCAGCGGGCCGAGATAGCGGACAACCGGGCCCATGTCGCGGTGGGTCAGCTTGAACCAGGCGCGGGCGAAGGCGTCGGCGAACTGATCCGGATTCTGGTGGAAACGCCGCGAGATCTTCTCGTAGGCGGGATCGAAGCGCAAAGCGAGGTCGGTGGTCAACATGGCTGGCGCGTGACGCTTTGACGGATTATGCGCGTCCGGCACCGTGGCCGCGCCGGCGCCGCCCTTCGGCGTCCACTGATGGGCGCCCGCCGGGCTCTTCGTCAGTTCCCATTCGTAGTTGAACAGATTATCGAAGAAGTTGTTGCTCCACTTGGTCGGCGTCGTGGTCCAAGTGACCTCGAGCCCCGAGGTGATGGCGTCACCGGCGATGCCGGTGGCATGCTTGCTCGACCAGCCGAGGCCCTGCGCCTCGATGCCGGCGCCTTCCGGCTCCGCCCCGACCAGAGCGGCATCTCCGGCGCCATGGGTCTTGCCGAACGTGTGGCCGCCGGCGATCAGCGCCACGGTTTCCTCGTCGTTCATGGCCATGCGTGCGAAGGTTTCACGGATGTCGCGTGCCGAGGCTAGTGGATCGGGCTTGCCATTCGGCCCTTCCGGGTTGACGTAGATCAGCCCCATCTGCACGGCGCCGAGATGGCCCCGAAGTTCGCGGTCGCCGGAATAGCGCTCGTCGCCGAGCCACTTGGTCTCGGAACCCCAGTCCACATCCTGCTCGGGCTCCCAGACGTCGGCGCGGCCGCCGGCAAAGCCGAACGTCTTGAAGCCCATCGATTCCAGCGCGACATTGCCGGTGAGGATCAACAGGTCGGCCCAGGAAATTTTCCTGCCGTATTTCTGCTTGACCGGCCACAAGAGCCGCCGTGCCTTGTCGAGATTGGCGTTGTCCGGCCAGCTGTTGAGCGGCGCGAAACGCTGCTGGCCGGCGCCGGCGCCGCCACGGCCGTCGCCTATGCGATAAGTGCCGGCGCTGTGCCAGGCCATGCGGATGAAGAGCGGGCCGTAATGGCCGAAATCGGCCGGCCACCAATCCTGCGAATCGGTCATCACCTGGTGCAGGTCCTTGATGACCGCATCGAGATCGAGGCTGTTGAACTCCTTGGCGTAGTCGAAGTCCTCGCCCATCGGGTCCGAGAGGCTCGACTGCTGGTGGAGAACGGCAAGGTCAAGCTGGTTTGGCCACCAGTCACGGTTGGTCCTGCCGGCCGCCCCATGCGCGACCGGGCATTTGCCGGCGCTGTTGTCATCGGTCTTTGCGTCCATCGTTCTCTCCGATTCGTTGATTTTTGTTGATTTTCCGGGCGGGACTTGAGCCACGCCATTCTGGAATGGTTCCAGACTAGGCCGCATTGCCGATAAAAACAAATTGCCTTTAATGTTTGTTGCGATAGGCTTTCCTTATGATAGGCCTCACCGTCCGGCAGATGCAATATTTCGAGGCGCTGGCACAGACGCTGCATTTCGGCCGCGCGGCGAAGCTGGCCGGGGTCAGCCAGCCGGCGCTGTCGTCGCAGATCGCCGAGATGGAACTGCGGCTCAACTGCCGGTTGTTCGAGCGCGGCGGCAAATCGGTGCGGATGACCGACGAGGCACTGGCCATGCTGCCGCGGATCGAGCGCATTCTTGCCGACATCCGCGAGATCGAGACCACGGCCCGGCGCGGCCGCCCCGCCATGGAAGGGCGCTTCCGGCTCGGCATCATCCCGACAGTGGCGCCCTATCTCCTGCCGCATGTGTTGCCGGAGCTGAAACGGCATTTTCCGGCCTTGCAGCTCGAATTGCGCGAAGCGATGACCGCGTCGCTGGTCGAGGACACCGCCCTGGGAAAGCTCGACGCCTTCATTGCGGCGCTTCCCCTCGATCAGCCTGGGCTGATCACCGAGCCGCTTTTCTCCGACCGGTTCTTCCTTGCCGTGCCGGCCGGCGACCCCGCCTTCGCCTCGCCGCCGGTGCCGCCGGAAAGCCCGGCCTTGGAAAAGCTGATGCTGCTGGAGGAAGGCCACTGCCTGCGCGAACAGGCGCTTGCCGTCTGCGGCAGCGTGCGGCCGGTGGCAATGGCGAGCTATGGCGCAACCAGCCTGACGACGCTGCTGCAGATGGTGGCGCACGGGCTCGGCGTCACACTGATCCCGGAAATGGCCGCAGGGCCGGCCAGCGCCATGCGCGATTTGAAGATCGTGCCGTTCCAGGAACCGATGCCGCAGCGCACGATCTGCCTCGCCTGGCGGCGCAACAAGGTCCGGCACGACGAATGTCTCGAACTGGTCAAGATTATCCGCGGGCTGGATCAGGCGATGCTGGCGGCGTGAGGTAGAGGATCAGAGGGTCCGATTGACCTCAATCTCGTTTCCAAGCTGCGAGCAAGGGGCCCATGCTTCCATAAACAGGGTCCTTTCGCGGACGGTCAACACTGGAGATCGTTACGACCGCCTTGGCAGCCTGCGCAGCAGTCCTACATTCGTTATGGGAACGAGATGGAGGATACGCGCCGACTACTAAAGTCGGATGCGGAAACACAGTGGCGCTTGTGCCGGACCAGATGCCCGAGGTCCGATGTCACCGGCAGCGAAATTGGTTGCGTGGAGGCCGAGTTTGCATATTCTGGTTGTGGCAGAAGAGTTTACAACAGTGGGAGGAGTAAATGTCCGACAAGAAAATCTCGCGTCGCGGGTTCCTGGAAAAGTCCACCGCCATCACCGCCGGTGCGGCTGCAGCGACGACGCTCTCGGCCCCGGCGGTACTGGCGCAGGCGCCGGTGACCATCAAGATGCAGACCTCCTGGCCTGCGTCGGACATCTGGATGGATTTCGCGCGGCTATACATAGAGCGCGTCGAAAAGATGTCGGGCGGCCGGCTGAAGTTCGAGCTCCTGCCCGCGGGTGCGGTCGTGGGCGCGTTCCAGGTGCTGGATGGCGTCAATGACGGCGTCATCGACGCGGCGCATACCGTCCCCGTCTACTGGTACGGCAAGCACAAGGCCGCGTCGCTTTTCGGAACTGGCCCTGTGTTTGGCGGCAGCGCCACCACCATGCTCGCCTGGTTCCACCAGGGCGGCGGCAAGGATCTCTACCGCGAGCTGACGCAGGACATCATGGGCCTCAACGTGGTCGGCTTCTATGGCTTCCCGATGCCGGCGCAGCCGTTCGGCTGGTTCAAGAATCCTGTCACGACCACCGCCGAACTGCAGGGATTCAAGTATCGGACGGTGGGTCTTGCCGCCGATCTCATGCAGAACCTTGGCCTCAGCGTGGCGCAGCTGCCCGGCGGTGAAATCGTGCCGGCCATGGAGCGCGGGGTTATCGACGCCTTCGAATTCAACAATCCGTCATCCGACCTTCGCTTCGGTTCGCAGGACGTCGCCAAGAACTACATCTTGTCGTCCTACCATCAGGCGAGCGAGTCGTTCGAATTCCTGTTCAACAAGGACGTATTCGACGACCTCGACGACGATTTGAAGGCCATTCTCGAATATGGCGTGGAGGCGGCCAGCACCGCGACCACCGCAGTCGCCCTCGACAACTATTCGGCCGACCTGCAGAAACTGCAGACCGAGCACGGCGTCACCGTGCACCGCACCTCCAAGGAGATTCTCGACGCACAACTCCAGGCTTGGGACAAGATCATCCCGACGCTGGAGGCGGACGAGTTCATGAAGCGGGTGCTCGATAGCCAGCGCCAATGGGTCGAACGCGTTGTCTACTACGAGCTTATGAATTCAGCCGACCTGACACTGGCATACGAACATTACTTCCCAGGCAAGCTGAAGGTCTAATTCGCGCCTCCGCTTGGGCAAATCCGGCGGTCTTCCCGACAGCCGGATGTATCTGACGGAACCCGAGACATGCTCCGCTACATCGCATTCGCCGATGAACTTTCGGCATGGTTTGGAAAGGTATTCGCGTGGAGCGTCGTCATCATGACGCTCGGCGTGAGCTATGAAGTTGTCGTGCGATACCTGTTCAGTGCGCCGACCGCGTGGGCATTCGACCTCAGCTACATGCTCTACGGCACCATGTTCATGATGGCTGGCGCTTACACCTTGTCGCGAGACGGGCATGTGCGCGGCGATTTCGTCTACCGTCTGTGGAGGCCGCGCGTGCAAGCGGCGGTCGAACTTGTCCTGTACTTCATCTTCTTCTTCCCAGGCGTGACGGCGTTGGTTCTGGCCGGATGGAAGTATGCCGCACGCAGCCTCCGCTATCTCGAGGTAAGCTCGAACAGTCCGGCCGGGATTCCGATCTTCCAGTTCAAGGCCGTCATCGTGGCGGCAGGCATCCTGCTCTTCGTTCAGGGGATTGCTCAGGTGTTCCGCTGCGTCGTCTGTCTGCGAACCGGAACATGGCCGCGCGCAGCTGAAGACGTGGAAGAGACCGAGAAGGTGCTGATGGAAGCCAAGACGCTCGATGTTCTGCATCACGGTTCGGAAGCAGTCGACCTCCCATTCCTTCACCCCGACAATCGCCCCGAACGCGACGGAGAAGACAGATGAGCGATCCTCAGGTCGCCGTTGCGATGCTGCTCATTCTACTTCTGGCGATCTTCCTTGGCTTCCCGGTTGCGTTCACGTTGATGGCGCTCGGGGTCGCCTTTGGCTACTACGCTTATTTAAATCCGGGACGCATGTGGCGCGCCTACGAACGGGCGGTTGAGGATGGTGCCGACGGCTGGACGCTTACGGAACATTGGATCGGCGGCTTCTTCAACAACCGCATTTTCGATCTGTTCGTGAATCAGACTTATTCAGTAATCTCGAACGATGTGCTGACCGCTATCCCGCTGTTCCTGTTCATGGGCTACATCGTCGAACGGGCCAATATCATCGAGCGCCTTTTCGGCACTCTCTATATCGCCACCCGGCACATTCCCGGCTCCATGGCGGTCGCCGCCCTTATCACCTGCACCCTTTTCGCAACGGCCACAGGCATCGTCGGCGCGGTCGTGACACTCATGGGCCTGCTGGCGTTTCCCGCCATGCTGAAGGCGCGTTACGACATCAGATATGCCTCGGGAGTGATCTGCGCGGGCGGAACCCTCGGTATCCTCATTCCGCCATCCATTCTGCTCATCGTCTATGGCGCGACGGCGGGTGTGTCGGTGGTTCGTATGTATGCGGCAGCCCTGCTTCCAGGACTGCTGCTTGCCGGCCTCTATCTGATCTATGTGGTGGCGAAGGCGGTGCTGCAGCCGCAGGTGGCGCCAAAGCCGACCCGAGACGAGGTAGGCCACTATTCGGTCCTGCAAATCAGCTGGATGCTGCTGACTTCCTTCGTCCCTCTGGCTGTCCTGATCCTCGCGGTGCTCGGCGCTATTCTCTTCGGCCTCGCCACGCCTTCGGAGGCTGCCGCTATCGGCGCGCTCGGCGGCGTGGTGCTGGCCGCCGCCTACCGCGCCCTGACGTGGCAACGCCTGAAGGAGTCGGTCTATCTGACGGCGCGCACGACCGCGATGGTGTGCTGGCTGTTCGTCGGCTCCGCCACCTTCGCCTCGGTCTTTGCCTATCTGGGAGGCCAGCAACTGATCAGCGATTTCGTCACCGGCCTCGACATGTCGCCGCTGATGTTTCTGATCGTCGCCCAGATCATCATCTTCATCCTGGGCTGGCCGCTGGAATGGACCGAGATTATCGTTATCTTCATTCCGATCTTCCTGCCGCTGTTGGCGCATTTCGAGATCGATCCGCTGTTTTTCGGCGTGCTCGTCGCGGTCAACCTTCAGACGGCCTTTCTGTCGCCGCCCATGGCGATGTCGGCCTACTACCTCAAGGGCATTTCGCCGCCGCATGTTCAGCTTTCGGATATTTTCCGCGGAATGATGCCCTACATGCTGATCGTTATCCTGTGCATGGTCATCATCTACATTTTCCCGCAGATCGTGTACGGGCTGCCCAACCTGATCTACGGAGGCTGAGACGGGGATGCCGCGGCGAGTGGAGCACAATAGATGAACTTGAGCCGCTTCCTGGCCGTCTTGGCGTTTGTTGTCTTTCTGGCGTTTTTCGGCATCGTAATCCGGTTCGTCCCGCATCCCGATCTAGGCGTTGCGGTCGGCATCGGCGTCCTCCTTGCGGGCTACGACCTATGGAGCCAGCTAAGGTCTCGCGCGAGGTAATAGCTGGATTGGGGGCGGTCGCGGGGAAGCTGCCTGGCTGC
>NZ_RZSW01000289.1:0-7715 GCF_003997375.1 Mesorhizobium sp. M5C.F.Ca.IN.020.29.1.1
CTTTGGGCTATGTGCTCGGCGGCTATTCCTGGCAAAAATATAAATTCGACACGAACGCTGGTTTTGATTTCGATTGGGACCAGAGCGGCTACTTCGTCGGAGCTGGCGTTGAAACGGCCATCAACAGTAACTGGACCATCAAGTCAGAATATCGCTATACCCGCTTCGGTACTGAAAACATTCTTTCCGAGTTCGATATACCGGATGGCGTCCTCGACACGGATACGTCGCGGCATACGTTCCAGGTTGCGGCCAACTATCGCTTTGGCGCCCAGAATGGTGGCGTCGCCTCTTTTGAGGCTCCTGCCTATAATTGGACCGGCTTCTACGTCGGCGGCGCCGCCGGCGCGGGTGCGTCCGTGCATCAGATCGACGTTCCGCCGGCTGGCGACCTCGAGTTCAACGGGATCGGTGGCGAAGGCGTGTTCGGCGAATTGAACGTCGGCTACGACCATGATTTCGGCAGCTGGGTCGCAGGCGTCATGGTGGATGCCCGCTACTCCGGCATGATTTCGGAGTTGGAAGTTCCGGGCGGATCGATCAATCTGGATACAGATTACGGTTTCGATGTACTTGCCCGTGTCGGTATGAAAGTCAACGAATCAACCCTCGCCTACGTGCTCGGTGGTTACAGCTGGCAGCACTTCGATCTGAACGCGTCTTCACCCATCGGCGATATCCTCGATTGGGACTCCAGCGGCTTCTCGGTGGGTGGTGGTCTGGAAACGGCCATGTCCAGCAACGTGACCGTCGGCCTCGAGTACCGCTATTCGCAGTTCTCCGAGAAGGATTTTTCGTCGGATCTTGGGCTGCCGGACGATACTCTCACCTCCACGCCTTCGTTCCATACCGTCCGCATCGGTGCGAAGTACAAGTTCAACTAGAACCGCCCAAATAACAGTCAAAGCCCGCCGGTCATTCCGGCGGGCTTTTTCTTTGGGCGGAAGAAATGCGGGGCGGACAGCGCGGGCAACAAAAAAGCGGAGCCAAAGCCCCGCTTCGTCTGATGTAGACTTCCCGCCGGTTCATCCGCGGTCGGCAAATCGATCGACAATCAATTCCGTAACGCGACAATGCGACAGGCGTACGACAGCTGCGATCGATGAATACCGCCCGAATCGTCACGCGCGGTCGATACGGCACTGGTAGCAATTGTTGCGCGCCGAGCGGACATGCACATAGGCGATCTCGTCGCGTTCGAACAGGGTCTCGGCCCGCGCCGCGATGGCGCCCGTCGGAATGACGCCGCCGCTGCCATAGACGATGCGGTCGTCCCTGCCGTAGCCGCGCACGATGTAGTCGGCGCTTTCGAGCATTTCTGGAAGCGCCTCCGCTTCGGCAGCGCGCTCGCATTCTTCGGCATGCAGAAAGATCGGACCGGTCTCGGCGAAGGGCTGCAATTCCGGGAATGGCCGGTAAGCCAGGACGAGATAGGCTTCTTCAGCGGCCACGTTCTTCAGGCAGTGGCGGCAAGGCACGCCGTCACCGTCGGATATTTTCCGCTCTGGTATCAGGCCATAGGCGTCCGGCGCGCCGCGCTGCAAGGCTCTGACATCTTCCGTGGGCAAGGCTTTGAACTGGATGGTCATGGCGAAATCTCCGGTGTCGTCGACCGAAAATTACGCCGCTGCGCCAGCGTCTCCCACCCGATTCCTGCCAATTTGGATCAGTCCATCAAGGCGTCGAGACCGCGCACCAGCCCTGTGATCTCCTGTACCCGCCTGATAGCGAGCAGCGTGCCGGCCACGTAAGGAGCAGCGGACGAGCCGGCGTCGTGACGAATGGTCAGCCGCTCGTCGGGCAGGCCGAACAGCGCCTCACAGGACAGGATGTACGAAGGCAGGCGAAGCGCATGCACCTGCACCCCCTCGCCCGTACCGACCGCCGCACCGCGGGTTCCCGGCACACCCGAGACCTCCGAGACCGGCCGCGCGGTCGAAGCCTTGCGGACATCGGCCAGCGCTTCGGCAAGCTCGCGCGCGGTGCCGGACGGCGCGTCGGGTTTCTTGGCGCTCGCATAGTCGATCACCTCGACATCCGGCACGTATTTTGCCGCCATCAGTGCAAACCGCTTCATCAGCGTGGCGGTGATTGAAAAATTGCCGGCTGCAATGACGCCGACACGATTGGCGCGTGCTGCAGCGTCGAGCTCGCCGAAATCGGTCGCACCCAGCCCCGACGTGCCTATCACAACGTGCCGTCCTTTTTCTATGGCCAGCAGCGCATGGTCTTTCACCAGATGCGGCTTGGTGTAGTCGACCAGCACGTCCGACGGCACCTCCAGCGCCTCGGCCAAAGAGGCGGAAACGGTGATGCCGTTGGCCGGCATGCCAACCAGGAGGCCGGAATCCTGCCCCGCGCTGCTGCGTGACACAGCCCCGGCCAGTGCCATGTCGCCTTGCGCCCCGATCGCCGGAACCAGCGCCTTGCCGACCCAGCCGGTCGCACCGGCCATCACCACCCGTATCGTCATCGTTTGGTCCTCCATCACCATCGAGCTTTGACCGACAGCGATATGTAAAGAGCGCGGCTCATTAAAGCCAGGCTCGTTTCCGGGTGTTGATCCAGACCGCAGTGACTGAGCCTGTTCGAACATCGCAGTGGCGAGTCAGATGATGGTGTCTTCGAGAACCGGAGCGGAGCGGAGATTCAGGTCCGTGAGCACCGGAAGCGCAGAAGACGCCTTCAGATGGCCGCCAATGCGGATTTCGGACAGGCTCAGCGGATGAAGTCGTCGAAGCGGCGGAGCGTCACCCGGCGATTGCGCCAATTCTCGTTCTGCGTCTGCACGAGCAGGAATTCCTCGCCGTAGCCGACGGTTTCCAGCGTATAGCCCGGCACGCCGAATTCGCGAACCAAGGTGCGCTTCAGCGAGGCGGCGCGCTGTTCGGACAGGATCTGGTTCGATTGGAAGGAGCCAACCGCGTCGGTATGGCCTTCGATCAGCACGCGGGCGCCGGGGTCGCGCCGCAGGATGCGCTGAAGCGCATCGGCGATGTTTTCGATCTTGCCATATTGCGATTCGGAGATGGCCGCCGACCCAAAGGCGAAATTGATCGACTGGATATCGATCGAACGGGCCATGCGCCGCAGGTCCGGCCGCCTCTTGAATTCGCGGATGGTGACGCGCTGGTTCGGGCGCAGCTTAACGCGGGGCGAGGCCTCGAGCTGACGCTCGATCGTCGCCGCCGAAGGCGTGGTTGCCTGAGCGGCGGCAAGGGTCGGCATGGCGAGGGCCGCAACCAGCGCGGTGGCAAATGTGCGTCGGGTCAGCATGTCTTTTCTCCTTCGGCCTCGGCCCGCATTGATGGTGCCGGCAAGATGGCGAAGACAAGCTGAAGCATTGATGAACAATAGGTTCAGTTTGCGGAGAAAATCATGGCCGCATGACACTGGCCGCACGCTCGGCGAAGGTCATTGGATGCACGATCTCCTTCTTTTGCGCGACCGGTGCAAAGCCGAGCTTCTGGTAGAGCGGTAATGCCGCCGGATGGTCGAGCGTGCAGGTCTGCACCGTCACCCGCCTTGGACCGTGGGACCAGGCGGCGGCGATCGCCGCACCCAGGAACCAGCGGCCGATGCCTTGGCCGGTCGCGTGCTCCATCATGCCGAAATAGGCAAGTTCCACTTCTTCCGGCAGATGCGGCTTTAGGTCAAAGAAACCGGCCGGCGACCCATCGAGATACAGCACCCTGATGTCGCGGTCCTCGCGATGGATGCCCGCAGAAAGCTCCTCGTCGCTGAGCCTCAGCACGTTGACCCAGTGCCATTTGCGGCCTACCCGATCCATCAGGTAGCGGTAGAAATGCAGCGGAATGTCCTTGGTCTTCAGCAATGCGATCTGGCGGTTGTACGGCACCGGCGGCGAGTAGGCCGGCGGCACATGCATTTCGAGAAACGTCACCGTGACCTCGATGTCTTCAAGCGCTCCGTTTTCCATCACTGTCGATCCTTGCCCGTCACGACGGGCGTATCGCTAAGCCCACCCCATTCCGTCCATGAACCGTCGTAGAGCCTGTTGTCGGTATGGCCAAGCGTCTCGAGCGCCAGCGTGATCGCCGCCGCAGTGACGCCTGAGCCGCAAGAGGTGACGACCGGCTTCGACAGGTCGATGCCGGCGTCCTCGATCACCTTGCGCAGTCGGTCTTTCGACAGCAGCTCACCGTTCTCGGCAAGCGCCGAAAACGGCACGTTGTGCGCGCCGGGCATATGGCCTGAGCGGACGCCGGCGCGAGGCTCCGGCTCGGTACCGGCAAACCGGCCAGGCGAGCGCGCATCGGCGATCTGGCTTTTCCCGGTCTCGACGATACGGCGCATGTCGGCCAGGCTGGCGACGCGGGCGGCATCGAAGTCGGCATGAAACACGCAAGGCGCGATCTTCGTCGGCTCCGCCGTCACCGGCCGTCCAGCCGCTTTCCAGCGGTCGAAGCCGCCGTCCAACACGTAGGCCTGGAACACCCCCATGACACGGAACATCCACCAGGCGCGCGGCGCCGAGAAGCAGCCCGGACCGTCATAGACCACGATGGTGTCGTCGGCCGAAATGCCCATGGCGCCGACATATTGGGCGAAATGCTGCGGCGACGGCAGCGTGTGAGGCAGTGCGGAATCGGGATCCGAGATCGCATCCTGATCCAGGAAACGGGCGCCTGGAATGTGCGCTGCGTCATATTCGGCGCGCGCGTCGCGCTTCTGCGCCGGCAGATACCAGGACGCGTCGACGATGGTCAGGCCAGGCTCGCCGAGGCGCTTCTGCAACCAGTCCGCATCGACGGTGAAAGGGCTGTCTTCGGCCATTCTTCTTCTCCTGCCCGCCTTTGACAATCTGTTTATCAGGCCGGCGGCATCGGTCCAAAGCGTATTCGGAAGCGTCGGTTCTCGCGACCCTTCTTCTCGATCTTGCCGATATGGATCTCGCCGACTTCTCCAGTGCTCTTCACATGGGTGCCGCCGCAAGGCTGGCTGTCGATCGAGGCGTTCTCGCCAATGCAGACCAGGCGGATCTTGCCCGTGCCGGCGGGTGGCCGAACATTCTTGGATTTCACCAGCGCCGGATTGGCCGCCAGTTCCTCGTCGGTGATCAGCCTGACAAAGACCGGGTGGTCGGCCCGCACCAGTTCCATCAACCTGGTCGTCACGTCTTCCCTGGTGAAGCCGGCATCCGGGATGTCGAAGTCGACACGGCTGTCGTCCTCGGAAACCGAGGCGCCGGTGATCGGGAACGGGCAGACGACGGTGAGCAAATGGCAGGCTGTGTGCATGCGCATCAGCAAATGCCGCCTCTCCCAATCGACGGCGAGCTTTATCGGTTCGCCGACCTCAAGCACCGCCTGCTCAGGCTGCGGCACATGAATGATCTCATCTTTGGTCTGACCGGTGATGGTGGCGGCAACAGCGATCAGGCTGCCGTCGTCGCGTTCGAGGGTGCCCGTATCGCCCGGCTGCCCGCCCGACGTGGCATAGAAGATCGTCCGGTCCAGTATTATGCCGCCACGATCGTTGACGGCTACAATCGTGGCGTCAGCCGTCCTGAGATAGGCGTCGTCGCGAAACAGCGCTTCCGTCCTGTAAGCCATCACGCGACCTTTTCGAACGGCACCGAAATTGTGCTCCGCTGTTCCATCCAGCCCGGTACCGGCAGCTTCTTTTGGCGCAGGAATTCCGGGTTGAACAATTTCGACTGATAGCGCGTGCCGTAGTCGCAAAGCACGGTCACGATGGTGTGGCCGGGACCCATCTCACGCGCCAACCGGATCGCGCCGGCAATGTTGATGCCGGTCGAGCCGCCGACGCACAGACCCTCCTCCTGGATAAGGCCGAAGACGATCGGCAGTGCATCCTCGTCCGGAATCTGGAAGGAGAAGTCCGGCGTGAACCCTTCCAGATTGGCGGTGACCCGCCCCTGCCCGATGCCTTCGGTGATCGAGCTGCCTTCGGATTTCAGCTCTCCGCTGGTGTAGAAACTATAGAGCGCCGCACCCAGCGGATCGGCGAGCGCGATCTTGACGTCCTTGCTCTTGGACTTAAGCCCGAAAGCGATGCCGGCCAGTGTTCCGCCGGAGCCGACCGCCGAGACGAAACCGTCGACCTTGCCGCCGGTCTGGGCCCAGATTTCTTCCGCTGTGGTGCGGGTATGGCCGTCACGGTTGGCGACGTTGTCAAACTGATTGGCCCAGATCGCGCCGTTCGGCTCGGACCGGGCCATCTGCTCGGCCAGACGGCCCGACAGTTTCACATAATTGTTGGGGTTCTTGTAGGGAACGGCAGGCACCTCGATCAGCTCGGCGCCGAGCAATTTGATCGTGTCCTTCTTCTCCTGGCTTTGCGTCTCGGGGATGACGATCACGGTGCGGTAGCCAAGCGCTTTGGCAACCAGCGTCAATCCGATGCCGGTGTTGCCGGCCGTCCCCTCGACGATGACCCCACCCGGCCTCAAGAGCCCGCGCTGCTCGGCATCGCGGATGATGAACAGCGCGGCACGGTCCTTGACCGATTGGCCAGGATTCATGAATTCGGCTTTGCCCAGGATCTCGCAGCCGGTTTCTTCCGAGGCTTTGTTGAGGCGGATCAGAGGCGTGTTGCCGATCGCTTCGATCACAGAACGGGGCATGGAGATTCCTTTATGCTTGCGGCGGAACCCTAGAAACCCGAAGCTTCGGTTTCAAGGCAAGAATTTGTCTGGTCCAGCGGCATTTCTGGGCTGCAATTCCGAAAATAAACGTCGCCTTCCGCTTTTCGTTGAAGCTCCCACTGAAAAGCGCTCTTTTCATTCGATTTCTTCGTCGCTAGAGCACAGGCTAAGAAAAAGTCGCAGGGCATAGTATGACTCTCTACCGGGCCAATCCGAAAGACGGCGTCGCGTGGATCACGGGCGGCAGCAGCGGCATCGGCCGTTCATTGGCCAAGGACCTGGCGGAGCAAGGCTATGCCGTCGCGGTGACGGCGCTCGACGACGATCCGATCGATACGCTTGTTGTCGAGACGGCGCAGATGCCGGGCCATGTCACGGCCTATCCTTGCGACGTCACCGACGAGAGACGCATGGCAAAGACGGTGGCGGCGATCGAGAAGGATCTCGGCCCGATCGTCTTGGCCGTCTTCAATGCCGGGAGCTATATTGCGACCGCCGGCGAAGACCTTGCCGTCCGTGAATTTCGCCAGTCTTTCGATGTCAATTATTTCGGCACCATCAACGGCCTGGTGCCGGTCATCGAACGCATGCGCGTCCGCGCGCGCGGCCATATCGTCCTGGTCGGTTCGGTCACCGCCTATTTCGGCTGGCCGACCACGGCCGCCTATGGCGGCACCAAGGCGGCGGTCAATATCCTCGCAGAGTCGCTGAAATACGATTTCGACAAGATGAACGTCCGCATCCAGGTGATAAACCCGGGCTTCGTCGACACCCCGCTGACCGAGAAGAATTTGCTGCCGATGCCCGGTCTGATGCCCGTCAATCGCGCCTCGCGCCGCATGGCGCGCGGCATCAAGTCCGGCGGCTTCGAAGTCACCTTCCCGCGCCGCTTGAGCTGGGGCCTGAAGCTGCTCAGAATCCTGCCGAGACCGTTCTGCCGGTGGGTCATCAGCACCGCGACCCGCTGGAAGGCGCGTCCGCTGAATTTCGACCGCAAGCCGCCGAGCGAATAGACCGGCCATCGAAGTCGGCGATCCCGCAGCCGGCGGGACGCCGTTGCCTGTCTGCCATCGCGGCCATAGGT
>NZ_RZSW01000028.1:0-25776 GCF_003997375.1 Mesorhizobium sp. M5C.F.Ca.IN.020.29.1.1
GAATTATAGTTTGTTAATCTCCAGATTAACATATGTTAATCGAAGCACGATCCTGATAAATCCTTTATCCTTATATCTAACTTTCATTTGAGTAAGTTGTTCCCTGGATTTTAATTGGCTGTAGCCGCCGAGCCGGCCACTTGCGCAATTGTTCGAAGAGACGCGGCGCTGTGCCAACACCCGACGGACATGTCGCCTCGGCCAAGGCGGAGGCGCTTGCAGCTTCATATCTCGCCAAATGTGGCGCATCGCCACAGAACGGCTGAAATCCGCTCAATCGTTCAACAACCATTCATGAGCGCAGGTATAAGAGTTAATGAGCCGCGCATGATTCGTTTTGGTCGCCACAGATGGCCGAAGAGGGCAGCCACCGTGAGAGAGCCGCAAGGAATGAAGTTCAACTTTGAAACCAACGTCTTTCCGTTGTTTCACCCGCAGTCCGTGGATGATCTGAAGGATCCTTGTCCGGTGTTCGACGGCGAGATTTGGCACGTCTTCGGTTCCAGCGGCACTGTCACGACCGAGAGCTGGAAAATACTACATGCCACGGCTCCGGACCTTTATGGGCCGTGGACTGAGCATGAGGCGCTCGACTTGCCGGTAACCGGATCGGGCATAGCGGCGCCCGGCGTCATTCATGAATGCGGCGTCTTCCATATGTTTATCCAGACCGAATTCATGAAGTCGGGCGGACGTTGTGAACATGCGGTTTCCAATGATGGCTTCAACTGGGTGGTGCTGAAACCGGCGATATTGTCCCTGCCGGGCACCGATGAGGACGGGATCTATGATCCCCATCCGGCGATCATCGGCGGCAAGCGCTACATCGTCTATTCAGGCATGCCTAAATTCACCAGGGTGCCGCAGCCTGACGTCTATCTGGCGCGCAGCCAATCCGATTCCTGGTTCGGGCCGTGGAAACGTCTCGGCAAGATATTGGACCATCTCGACGTTCCCCATCACAATGCGCGCGAGCATCCGGACTACGAATGGGGGATCGAGGGCGCCCAACTGGTCGAACTGCCCGACGGTCGCGTGCTTCTCAACGCCACCTGCTTCCTTCCCGAGGGTCCGCGCGGAAGTCGTCAGCGCGTATTCTTCGCCATCGCCGACGACGTCCAGGGTCCCTACGTGTCGGTCGGCCCCGTGCTGGATCCTGGTGAGCCTGGGGAGAACGGCCATTCGACGGTAATGATCGAGGGCGGGAAACTGACCTTGTTTTACCAGAGCAGACGTGAGGCAACGAACCATCGCTGGCGTTTCGGACTGGCTAGGTGCGACCTGGATCAGCAAGTCCTTTCACGAGTCGCCTAACAGGGACGAGCGGGGCCGAGGCGTCGTGGCTGAGTCATGACTATTTCATTCGCGTTCCTGCGATCGTCCATAGCGATAGTCCATAACGTAACGGTGATCGCTAGGCCGGCTCTGCCGCAAGGGCGCAGCAAACTACGCGCCATGATCGCGTCCTGGCTGGTTCTTCGTCAGGATCGACCGAGACCTGGATTACCTGGGGATCAACCACGTCGAGGGAGCCTTATCAACTCATGACTGCCCAAGAAGGGGCCTGAGTGGAAGAAAGCGATCCAGTTCCTGCATAGATGGGTTTGGGACGGGGTAGCCCCACCGGAGGTGCGTCAGGCCTTCGAGGCCGTCGCTTAGGAGAAGGAGATGTTCCTTCCCTGCGACTAGGGCAGGGCATTCTTGCACTGCAAATAGATGACAGTCCGTTGGCCTGCCAACCCGGCGAAACATTTTGCCACCGCGGCAGTTATACCGCTCCGGGGACGAAATTCGGGGCATGCCTTTGAACGATATTAGATTGGCGATACCGCTGGTCGGGGAAGTGGAAGACACTGCGCCGAGATCGGCTGCCGGCCTGCCTTGGATCAAGTTAGCCGGTTCCTATTTCGCAACCGAGGACGGCGAGGCATGGACGCCGATCGGGCACAATGATGCGGTAAGCTGGCCCGAACTCAATGGCCTGTTCCGGCGCGCCGATATGGCCGGCGTGGAAAATCATCTCCGTCGGCTGAAGGAAAGCGGCGTCACCTGCCTCAGGCTGATGCTGGAATATGCCCAGGTTCGCCACCGCTACTTCGAGAAGCCGCAGGGCCGCTTCGTGCCGGCAATGGTGCAATTGTGGGACGACCTCTTTCGTCTTTGCGAAAAACAGGGCTTAAGAATCCTGCTCACCCCCTTTGATACGTTCTGGCAGTGGCTGCACTGGCGCCACCACCCCTACAACCGCAATAACGGAGGCGTGCTGGACCACCCGTCGCGATTCCTGATCTGCGTCGAGACGCGCCGCGCGATCAAGGCAAGGCTGGAATTTGTGGTTCGCAGATGGAGCGGCAGCGGAGCCTTCTTCGCATGGGACCTCTGGAACGAGATCCATCCCGAGCAGGCTCAGGGCAGCGCGGATGGCTTCGGCGCCTTTATCCATGATCTCAGCGATTTTGTGCGCCGGCTGGAAACGTCACTTTACGGCCGCTCTCACCCGCAGACCGTCTCGCTGTTCGGACCTGAGCTTCGCTGGCGGCCCCACATGCCGCTGCCCGGGCCGATCTTCCGCCACCCAGACCTCGACTTCGCCTCCCTCCATCTCTACGAGGAGGGCACGATCGATGACCCCAGTGACACGGTGGCGCCGGCGCTCGGCATGGCGCGGATCGTCGGAGAGGCGCTCGGCGAAATCCGTGACGGCCGCCCTTTTCTCGATTCCGAGCACGGCCCGATCCACTCATTCAAGGACAAGAAAATCACGCTTCCGGAACCTTTCGATGATGAATATTTCCGCCATTTGCAATGGGCTCACCTGGCCGCGGGGGGCGCGGGTGGCGGCATGCGGTGGCCAAACCGCACCCCGCACGTGCTCACCCCCGGCATGCGGCGTGCGCAGCGTTCGCTGGCCGATTTCCTCCCTCTGATCGACTGGGTTTCGTTCCGGCGTGCCCATCTCGGCAACAAGATGCGGGTTTCCGGTCCCGACGCCGCGGCTGTTGCCTGCGGTGACGATTCCCAGGCAGTGGTCTGGCTGGTTCGCCGCGACACGATCGGGGGGAACGGTATGCTTCGCGCCGGCGCTGCGCCGGTTCCGGTCGCCTTGGAGCTGCCCGGGTTGGCTCGCGGCACCTATCGCGTCATTGCCTGGGATACCACTGCCGGCAGGCAAACGGCGGATTGGCAAGCGAATTCGGACGGCTGGCTGAAGCTTGATGTGCCGCCGTTCTCCGCCGATGTCGCCCTTGCCATCCGCCGAGGCGTTCTGGCTGCGCCATAACTATTTCATCCGCGGTCCCGTTGGTCCAAGCAGAGCCACGGGAAATACCTCTCACGACCTGCGGCAAGACTCGAAGGGGTAGCGTGGGGATCCGCAGGTTGCGCTCAAGGTCGCTGGCAGGCGCCGCATTCGCCGCTGGCTGTCAAGAAAGCGCCGCTTGCGGCTGCAAAATAAGGCTGTAGTTCGCTGTCACGCCCAGAAATAGCGCACGGTGTGGAAGAAAACCGGGGCAGCGAAAACCAGGCTGTCGGCGCGGTCCATCATGCCGCCATGGCCCTCGATCAGATGGCCCCAGTCCTTCACCCCCTGATCGCGCTTGATGGCGGAGGCGACCAGTCCGCCGAGGAACCCCATCAAGCAGGCGATGAAGGCGACCCCCGCCGCCTGGAGCGGCGAAAACGGTGTCAGGAACGACAGCAGCGCGCCAAGCAGGCTCGACGTCGCCAGCCCGCCGACCAGCCCTTCCCAGGTCTTCGACGGCGAAACCTTCGGCGACATCAAGTGCCTGCCGAACAGCTTGCCGAAGATGTATTGCAGCACGTCGCTGCCTTGCACGGTGATGATCAGGAATGCGATCAGCAACAAATTGCGGCCCTCGAAACCGGGCACCTCGAGCGTCAGCAGCGCCGGCACGTGGCTGACGCAGTAGACCGAGATCATGACGGCCCATTGCTGCGCCGAGACGCGCTCGAGAAAGCGCTCGGTGTCGCCATGAAGCGCGGTGATCGCCGGCATCAGCAGGAAACAGTAGACCGGGATGAAGATGGTGAAGAGGCCGTACCACGCGGTCCACACCAGCCAGTACTGGAACGGGATGATGATGCCGAACATGCCGAGCAGCACCCAATGGTCGCTGCGGCGGCTGTGCGTCAGCGTCACGAATTCACGCAAGGCCGCAAACGAGATCAGCGCGAACAGGATGGTCATGCCGGAGCGGCCGAAGAAGAAGGCGACGGTGATCGCCACGACCATAACCCACCAGGCGTTGATGCGCTGGTTGAGGTTGACCAGCGTCGAGGACAGCGGCTTCGGCGCGCGCCACGACAGGATGCCGGCAACCAGGCTTGCTGTGGTCAGCACCGCAGAGAGGCCGACAACCAGAATGAGGGTCTCGTGCATTGGCATGTTGTTCTAGTCGTCTCTTAGCGGGCGGGGATTGAGCGCAAGCAGCGCCTTGCGGGCGCGGTCGAGAAAGGCCCGGCGTTCCTCGCCGGGCGCAATGGCGATCGGCGCGCCGAAGACCACGCGGCAGAGCAGCGGCACCGGCACGAATTGGCCCTTGGGCAGCACCCGCGACATGTTCTCGATCCAGCACGGGATGAGTTCGACGTCGGGCCGCGCCATCGAGAGATTATAGAGGCCGGAGCGGAACGGCAGCAGTGGCTCGTCTGTCATGTTGCGCGTGCCTTCGGGGAAGATGATCAGCGAATGGCCCTCGTCGAGCACCGACAGCATAATCGAGATCGGATTCTGAGCCTCATCGATCCACTGCCGGTGGATGAGCACCGAGGAGAGCATGTCCTGCGCGATGAACCGGCGCAGCCGTGATTTTCCCCAATAGTCGGCGGCAGCGACGGCATGGGTGCGGGCGCGCTCCTTCTCGCTGAGGCAGGCAGACAGCAGGATGAAATCGCCGTGGCTGGCATGGTTGGCGAAGTAGATGCGCTGCCGGTCCGACGGCTTGCTGCCGTTCCAGATCGGCCGCACCCCGGTCACCGCCCAGGCCAGCGCCGATAGGCCGACCGAGGTCACGGTCTGCAGCAGGGTGAAAGTCCTTGTGCCAAGCTTGCTCATCGTCCGGCTCAGAAAGACAAGGCGACAGCGGATGCCGCCACGAACAGGCCGAGTGCGATGCGCTGCTTCATCAGCAGGCGCTGCGTGCCCGCGATGCGCCGGTCGAGCGAGCGGATGCCGGCAGCGGCCGGTTTGACGCGCATGCGCGCCAGCACGTCGTCGACCGAGGCACCGCCGGCGGCTTCGCTGATGTGGCTCGCCATCAGCCAGAACAGCAGCGCGTCGAAGACAAGCAGGGCCGAGACGGCGAGGGTGACCATGCCGCTCGCTGCCGCCACCAGCCAGGCCGCCGACGCCAGCGTCGTCGTCTGCGGCTGCGCTGCCACGGCAATGAACGGCGCGGCCACCAACGCGGCCAGCACCAGCAGCAGCGGCCACACCGCCTGCGTCATCAGGCTGGCGGCGAAGGCCTCGGCTTTGTCTCGATGGGCACTCATGTCGGCTCGTCCGCCGCGATCCGAAGATGCACCGGACGGCCCGATGCCGTTAGCCGCTTATGCGCCTGCGCCGGCGTTGGCGAGCGACCGCTGGCAACCAGCCAGTTGGCGACGATGGCGGCGCTGCGCTGGAAGCCGAGCGCGCAGCAGACCAGCACGGTGCCGTGGCCGCGGGCCGCCTCGATCGCCGCCACCGCTTGCGTTTGCGCCGCTTGCGAGGGCGGCAAAAGATCGACCATGGCGACAGCCGTCCAGCGGCAGGTGACGCCGCGCGGGCTTTCCAACTCGCCGGCAAGGTCGATTACCGTGCCGAAAGCGTCGGCCTCGGCGGCGGTGGGAAAGCGGCCGAGAAAGACGCCGTCGGCGATCGCGACATGCGGCGGCAGCTTGCGCGTCCACGCCCACACATTGATCCTGGCGCCAAGCCGGTAAGGCAGCAGCACAACACGGCTGGCCAGCGAGACGCTGCCATCGGCCGTTTTCTGGAACACTTTGGCGCCGGCTCCGACATAGGCGAAGGCGACGATGGCCAGCGCCAGCGCCGGCCACAGCAGGATGAACCACAGCGCCGAGACGAAGGCGCCGGCAACGGCGCCGGCCAGTGCCAGGGCTGCGACGAGCGCGTAGAACAGCGCCAGCCGCCGTGCCTTGGGATCGGCGGTCAGCCGGAAGCCGGCGAACGGCAATTCGCCGTCGCGCGGGAACAGCCACAGGGCGAAGAAGCCGAGCAAAGCGCCGGTTGGGATATCGATGACATGGTGCTGCCATGTCGTCAGCACCGAGGCGCCGATCAGGAAACACCAGACGTGCCAGACGATGGCGGCCAGGCCTTTGAGCCGACAGCGCCAATGATCCCAGATGATGACAAGCAGCGCGATGTGCAGCGACGGCGCCTGGTTGAACGGCTTGTCGAAGCCGCCGAGCACCGCGAACATGAACCCCGGCAGGCCTGATGTCTGCGGCCGCATGAAGGTCGCCGTCAGCGGGAACAGGATGAAACAGGCGACGGCGACGATCTGCGCCGTGAGGTAACGGCCGGCGAGCCGGTCGACGCCGCGCTTGGTATCGTTCAACAGCAGCGACAGGCCGTAGAACAGGTTGATCGACCAATAGGGCACGATCGTCCAGGCGATGAACGGGATGCCGCGCTCCCAGGCAAAGACGATGCTGCCGACATCGTCGCGCTGCGACGCCAGCCAGTTGGCGAAGCCGTAGGTCACGTAGAAGAACGGCGCCAGAAACGCCAGCCACAACGCAGCGCGCAGCACGATTAAGGCGTACGGCTCGCGCGCGGAGGCAGAAAGGGCAGGGGCCGCGGCAACGGCGGGACCAAGGACTGGCAAGACCATGCTCAGACGCGCCGCGCGATCGAGACGGTGAAGATGCCCCACTGGTCGATGCGCTGGTCGAGCTTTTCGAAGCCGGCCGCCGCCACCAGCTGGTCCATCTCGCCTTGCGTGCGCCGGCGCATCACCCAGGCCTGGCCGCCGCGATGCGAGGTCAGACTGCGCGCGATCATTTCGAGCTGCGGATGCCAGGGCTGGTTGGTGTAGAGAAGCAGGCTGCCGGGCTGCATCGCCTTGGCCAGCCCGCCGAGCGAGCGGGCGACCATGGCGTTGTCGGCAAACAATTCGTAAAGCCCGGAGACGATGGCCAGGTCCGGCGCCGGATCGAGCCCGGCCAGCATTTGGGCGTCGAATGCGTCGGCCTGGTGGAACGAGACGCTGGTCGGCAGGTGCCGCTCGGCGATCAGCTTGCGGCCGAGCGAAACATTGAGGTCGGAAAAATCCTGCAGCCGCACGCTGGCCGGCGGCTCAGTGCATTTGGCGACGGCGTCGAGCACGTAGCGGCCGTGGCCGGCGGCGATATCGACGATATGGACCGGCCGGCCGGCCTTCAGCGTCCGCGTGGCGCTGCCGATCAGCTCTTCCAGGTGCAGCTTGCGGTGGCGGATGCCGCGCCAGCCGATGGCGTCGAGAAAGGTGCGGTCGATCATGCGGCCGAGCGGACCGTGGCCCCGCGCCTCGTTCTCGTAGACATAGTCGAGAGTCGAGCCGGAATCGAAGCCGGTGGCAATTCCCGTCTTCATGCCTGACGACAGCCAGGCGCCCATGCGGATCGAGGCGCGGCTCATTGCCCAGTAGAGGCCCCTCGGCGACAGCAGGGCGAGCGGCGAGGCGAGCCGGTCGGCCTCGTCGCGTGTGAAGCTGGCGCGGTCGGCCGCGGTCAGGTCGACCGGCTTCTCCGGGCTCGCGAACTGTCTTTCGAGGAACGGCTTGATCAGATCGAGTGCCTTGCGGCGTTCGCGTTCGCCGAGCGTGTCGTGGAAGAAGTCGGGCAGCACATGCCGCTCCTTGGCCGGGCTGGCGAGATTGACGAAGAACTCGTGCTGAGGTCCATGCCGCACCACCCAGTCGCTGCCGGAGATGAGCAATTGCGTCGGCACGGTGATGGCGCGGGCGTCGGCGACGATACGCGCGGCGTGATCGTAGAGCTCGACCAGGATGTTGGACGCGATCGGCCGCGTGATCAGCGGATCGGCCTCGAAGGAGACGATGCGCTCGGGGTCATGCGTCAGGAACTTGGCCTTGACGTAGGAATTGACGAAGAAGCGGCCCTTGATCTTCTGCCACAGCGCAATGCCTTGCTTGGCGAAAGGCAGGTAGAGCTTGACCGAAAAGGCCGGCGAGGCCAGCACCACAGCGCGAATCTGCGGTGCATAATCATGCACCCAGGCGGCGGCGAGCACCGCGCCGAACGATTGGGCGATCAGCGCGATTTCGCGCTGGCCGAACCCGTCTCTGCCGATCTCGCGCACGAAACAATCGATGTCGCGCACCAGCGCGGCAAAGGACGGCGCATAGCCGCGTTCGCCGGCCGAGCGGCCATTGCCGCGCGCGTCCCAGGCATAAAAGGCATGGTCGGGCATGTCGAGTTCGTCGACCAGATGCGCCATGCGGCCGCCATGCTCGTGGCCGCGGTGGAACAGCAGGACCGCGCCCTTGGCAGGTCGCCCGACCGCCGGCCAGTAGCGGTAGAAGATCTCGGTGCCGTCATGCGTGCGGAAGGTGCGTTCCTGCGCCACCCGCTGCTCACTTGCGGAAGCGGCAATCGTTGGTTCATGAAGCATGTTGTTCCCCTGCCGGATGCGACCGGAATTTCAGCCACCGCTCCGGTTAAGGCCGCTGCGTATCCGGTTGATGGCGGTCACCAGCGAGAGTGTAGCCATTGCCGGAAACACAAACGGCGTGATCGCTTCCACCCATAGGCCGCAGGCGATGAGGAAGGCGACGATGCCGAGCGCCAGCGCCCGATCGCTCTTGCCGAACGGCCCGGCATAATTGCGCCCCGTGCCCGCCGCGATGCCGAGCACACCGGCGAATTCCACAAGCACTGCCGTGATGGCAAAGGCGACGACGCCCCACGCGGAGAAGAGAGCGGCAAAGGCCAGGATCAGCGCGAGGTCTGAGACGACGTCGCAGAGTTCGTTGAGGTACATGCCAAGCTTCGAGGCCTGACCATGTTCCCGCGCGAGCATGCCGTCGATGGCGTTGAGTGCCATGCGCGCAAACAGCACCACCGGCATCAGGATGAAGATCGCGCGATGGCCGGCAAGGGCCGCGACCAGAATGCCGGTGGCGACCGACAGGGCGGCAGCCAGTAGCGTGATCTGGTTGGCGGTGACGCCGGCCCCGGCCAGCCGGTCGGCGAGCGGCCGCAGCTTCGCCTGGAAGGCCGGTTTGAGCGCATAAAGCGTCGGCATGTGCGAACCCCCCGGCCGCGGTGCAACTAACGTCTGCGAGGATGGTCAATTGGCGCGCAAGACGCAAGGGCGGCGAGCGGTTGTACATGGTTACGATCAGCAGCGCTGGCCGAGGTAACAAGCGACCGCTGTGCAAGCTCGGAATAGAGCGCCTGAATCCGCTGCACGTGCGTTGTTACCGTTTTCGCGAAAGCGGTAACAACTCAGCTTAAAGCTGCGTGGACACTCGACGCGCTGTTCGTCGCGGTGGCGCAGCGCGACTACCAGGCGGCGGAGCGCAATCTCGGCCGTACATGTCGGCGGTGACGTCGAAACGCCGGGACAGGGGCACATGACGGCTTCCCCGCCCCTGGTCACCGTGTTCGGCAGCCTGCATTACGACATCATGGTCGAAACGCCCGACCGCCCGCGCAAAGGCGAAACTGTGACCGGCCATGCCTGGCAGCCGAAATGTGGCGGCAAGGGCGGCAATCAGGCGGTGTCGGCCGCGCGGGCCGGCGTGCGCTCGGCGATGATCGGCGCCGTTGGCGATGACGATTTCGGCCGCGTGCTTCTCGGCAATCTCGAACGCAAAGGCGTCGACAGCCGCTTCGTGCGGGTCGCGCCTGGCGCCGGCTCCGGCATGAGCGTGGCGATCTTCGACGACGGCGGCGACTATGGCGCTGTGATCGTCTCAGGCAGCAATCTCACCTTGGGCGAGAAGGACATCGCCGCCGCGACCGAGATGGTTGCGCACACGGCGGTGCTGTTGCTGCAGAACTGCCTGAAGCCGCCAACATTGCCGCAGCGCGGGCGGTGAGGAGACACGGTGGTCGGATCGTGCTCAACGCCGCGCCCGCGCGAAAGCTGACCGGCGACCTGATCGCACTCACCGATATCGTTATCGTTAACGCCATCGAGGCGGAATTTCTGGCCGGCATTCCGGTCGTCGACACGCTCGAGGGGGCTGCCGAGGCGGCACGCATGCTGGTCGATTTCTACCCGGCCGCGATCGTCACGGCCGGCGGCGAGGGCGTTGCCTATTGCGACCGCGACGGCCAGGCGTTCGCGCTGGCGGCGATCCCGGTGAAGGTCGCCAGCACCCATGGCGCCGGCGACGAGTTCGTCGGCGCGTTCGCGGCAGGCCTTGCCCGCGGGCATCAGGTCGAGGTCGCCATCGCCGCCGCCAACGCCGCCGCGGCCTTGCTGGTCGCCACGCCGGAAACGGAAGTGCGAGGCGATCTGAGACAAGGCCCTGAGAAGGGGGCGCTGAGAAGGGGGCGCCCATCTCAGCTATAGGGCGACCAGCACTGCGGACCGACGCCCTCAGGATGGCAGCTCGGCATAGTCGGGCGGGGCGCTCATTGGGGATGATGCTTTGTTAGCATCGGACTGGCGAGCCACTTACGGCAACAAGGTTAGTTCGGTGCACCACCAGCAAGAAGGTATCGAAAGCCGTTCGTCGTCATCCAGCGGCACGTGCCAGATGCGTTGCCCACGCGCGGAATGGCTCCCGGTTCGGGGTCTATATGCGGCTTTAGCATCGCGACTTGCCAGCAATGGCGCCCGTGATAGGCGATAGAAAGGCCCGCGCCGTTTAATTGGAGGACGCGGGGCAGGGTATTGCGGCCCAGGATTGTTCACGCCTGGTCACACGCCGACCGGGCCGGCCGCAAACGGCTGCACTTTAGTGGAACCTAATTTAAATGACGCTATTATCGTGCATGGGGAAACGCGAGGTCCAGACCGTTACTGAATACCGAATAGCTGGAGATCAGCTGACCGATGATCCAGTGATCGCTCTCGATATCGCGGAACGGATATTGCAGGCAGCCGAGCACGACCGGATTGTCTATGTCGTCGCGACAGCAGAGCCACCCCAAGCCGACCTTATCGAGAAAACAGAGCCTCAACAGATCAGGGCTACCACGACCTCTTTCCGCGACCTTGAAGTTTTGCTGCTTGTTCTCTATGCGGCCTATGCACTCGTCGTGCTGGGTGTCACCGCTTTCGTGGTGATGGAGTTAGGCCCGGTTCTTTAGACGTGCTTCAGCAGTTCGATAATCGAAACGAAAGCCCGCCACCCTTTCGGATGACGGGCTCCGTTGCCTGGATGCCAGGAACGCCACGGTAGCAACTTCTGCTACTAATGCTCCCGTAGATATTCAATATGCGGCCTACGCGCCGCCCGGCGCATCGGCTGAACAAATGAAGCCCGCGCCTCTGGCGGAGAGCGCGGGCCCGATCGGGTTGCAGCCCGATCCGCAGCAGGAACCCGGAGGTTCCGCCGCTCGGGAGTAATTATTAGAACTTTCTAATATCCATGCATCGTCCGGATGAATGATGTGACCGGCCTCGTAAACGAACACCTTGTCAGGAGATCCTTTTGCCTGAGTCATGTTTGCTCCCTCTCCGCCGGGCCTCAAGCAAACTTTTGAGACAAACGTTCGTATTGGTGGATGGGTGCGCTTTCAGGGAGAAAGCCGTGGGCAGACAGCAACGCACCGTCGTTTTGGTCGCAGTCTTTGCGTGTGTCCTTGGCTTTGTGCTGTTGGTCCTGATCCTGCAAATAGTGAGTTTGCTTGACTAGATAAGACACCGAAACCGGCTGCCGGTGTGAATTTTTCGCCGGCGCGCGTAGGGGGCTTCCTGCGTCTCGGTCGCTTCGTGGCCGCTCGGCTCGCAGTTTCACCGGCCCGGACAGCAACACGGTTTTCGCCCGAGGTGGGGAAGGAATTTCGCAGCATCCCGCCTCGCAAATCGTCCGCGCACCTTGGCGGCACTGCGCGAGCTGCGCATTGCGCGGGCCAATCTGGCGGCGGCGCAGCAGGCTTCGCGCTTCGACGAAGCGGCGGTGAAGGACGCGATGGCAGCGGTGCGCACCGCCACCACAAACCTTCAGGCGACGATGCAGGACCATCTCTTGACCGCGCTGAAGAACGTCAAGGCAAAGCCCGCTGCAGGAAGTTGATGCTGGCAGGGCTGTCGTTCTAAGGTGTCCGGCGCAGCCGGGCGCGTGCGCGTCCGGCTGCCGATGATTTAGTGCTTGCTTCCGCCAGAACTGACTTTGCTGCCACTGATGGCGATGCGCTTGGCCTTCGTCTGCGCGCGCTGGGTCTTGGGAAGCGTCACGCTGAGCACGCCGTTGTGGAAGGCGGCATTCACCTTGTCCTCCTCGACCTCGTAGCCGAGCGGGATGCGGCGCTCGAAGCGGCCGTAGAACCGCTCGGAGAAGTGCCTGTCCTTGTCCTCGGTCTCGGAGCGCTTCTCGCCGCGCAGCGTCAGCACGCCGTCATCGAGCAGCACCTCGACGTCCTTCTCGTCCATGCCGGGGATTTCGGCGGTCACGCGGATCTCCTTCTCGCTGTCTGAGATTTCAACACTCGGCCAGCTGGCGCGCGCCGACGAAAATCCGCTGAGCGACGGCATGCGCGTTTCGAAACCGCGGAACGCGTCATCGATCATGCGGTTCATCTCACGATGCAACGCCATGAACGGGTCCCGGTCATCGTCACGATAGAAGCTGGGAACCGGACTGTTCTCCCGGCCCCACGGAATGAGATCACGAATAGCCATTGACGTTCTCCTTTCTCGACTGGTTGTGCCAAAGGCGCCAGAGCTCGCCCTCGCTCAGGCGGCCTGCTTCGGCTTCTCGACCTGCCCGGCCTTCGGCGCGCCGTCTTGCTTGGCGATTGCAATGCGACGCGGCTTCATCTCCTCGGGCACTTCGCGCACAAGGTCGATCGTCAGCAGGCCGTTGTTGAGCGAGGCGCCGGTGACCGTCATGTGATCGGCAAGCTCAAAGCGCCGTGTGAACGGCCGCACCGGAAGGCCGCGATGTAGATATTCCACCGTGCCCTGTTCCTTGCGCTCGCCCGAGACGATCAGAAGGTTGGGCTCGTGGCTGATGTCGAGATCGTCTTCGGAAAAGCCGGCGACGGCAATCGTCACGCGATAGGTGTTCTCGTCGCTTCGCTCGATGTCATAAGGCGGCCAGTTTTCCGCTGCCTGAGGCGCGTTTTCCAGCAGGTTGAAAATGCGGTCGAAACCGATGCTCGACCGATATAGCGGGGAAAAATCGAATGCGGTTCTCATAGCTACATCCTCCATTGAGCAACATAGTACGAGGGTCGCCAAAGAGCTTGGCGCTCCCTGGGTTCTGCCGGCCCCATTCGGCAACCGGCAATGTCGATTTGGTTATTGCCAGCCCGAAATCAAGACCCAGATTCTGTCCCGCTGCCAGAATTTTTGTTGTCAGATTGTAGCTGGGAATGCCGTTTCAACCGTCATTTGAGGGTCGCGCCGGCCCGCCGCATGGAGGATATCATGACCATGACACGCGACGAGATCATTTCGGTGCTGGGCCCGGTGGACGACGCCGTTATTGCCGACATTGCCTCGACCGGCGCGACGATCGAGGAGTTGCGGGAGGCCTTTGCGTGGGTCGGCGCCGATGAGGCGCTGGTGAACGAGGGCCGCCCCTTGCCGTCGGCTAGGGTGGCGACGCTGATCGGGCTTCTCGAGCCGCCGGACGACGACATATAGCCGGCCGCTGCGTCTGGGCGGGAGACAGGGTTTGGGCAGGAGGTGTTGAAGCGCGCAGGCAGACGAACCATCTCGTTTGCCGGCGCCGATCGGGCCGCCCTCCTGCTTAATCGAGGATGTTACTTGCTCTAAAAACAGAAAGAAGGAGGAAGTGATGAAGGACGTCCCATTTTCCGAGCCGATCACGCTCAAGCTCCAATCCGTCGGAGAGCGCAAGGTCGCCAGCAGCTGGGAAGCCATCGAATGTATGCAGCAGTGGCCGGACCGGGCGCGCGGCCGGAGCTGGCGCGCAGCCTATCGAGCCTGCCGCGACGCGCTCGACGGTTGGCGCACCGCCCGCGAGGCCCGCAGCGCCTTCATCAAGGCGGCTCGCACGGCCGGACTGCTTGTAAAGGGACGTAAATCCACCTGAACGGCCGTGCTCCGAGCGGCGCCTGTCTCACTGCAGCGTAATAACGCCGCCCACCGCCCGCCATTCGGAGGGCTGGATCAGACGGTGGTGGGCGACGCGCACGGAATGCAGCGGGCCTTCGATCTCGCGTTCCCAATATTCGAGGAAATGCTTCAGCGTCGGGAAATCCGGGGCGATGTCGTATTCCTGCCAGATGAAGAGCTGCAGCAGGTTCCGATAATCGGGAAGACGATAATGGATCTCGGCCGTCGTCAGGCCAAAACCCTGTATCTGGAGCCGGAACGCGGTGCTGACCTGGAATTCATTGCTGACCATGCCATCTCCTTTCGAACGTTCAGGCGTCCATCCTGCGCATGGAAAAACGCTTCCGCTTCCTCATCGGTTCCGGCCGCCGGCAGGCGGTGCCGGGATCGACGACGAAGTCGGAAGGTTGCGCCGCGATTCCAAGCTGCGTCCGTCGTTTCAAGTCCTGGAATAGCGTTAATATTACAGTGCGTTGGCACTTGACCACGGCGAGTGCTAAAATTTTTTCGGCATCCTCTTGAATGCGTGGATCGGCAGACTAACTCGATATGCGCGCTGCCTGAACAGGAGTCGCGCACCGTCGTATCGGCCGGTGTACCGGTCGGCTGCGAAGGGAGGTCCAAGAAAATCTGTTTGTCCTATGAGGAGAACGACATGGCGTTCCGTCCATTGCATGACCGTATCCTGGTCCGCCGCATCGAGGTCGACGAGAAGACCGCGGGCGGCATCATCATTCCCGACACTGCCAAGGAGAAGCCGCAGGAAGGCGAGGTCATCGCCGCCGGTCCCGGCGCGCGCGACGATAGCGGGCAGTTGCAGCCGCTCGACGTCAAGGTCGGCGACCGTATCCTGTTCGGCAAATGGTCGGGCACTGAGATCAAGCTCAATGGCGAGGACCTGCTCATCATGAAAGAAAGCGACGTGTTGGGCGTAATCGAAGCCACCGACAAGATGCAGAAGGCCGCCTGAGCGGGCCTGGACGAGCAACCAGTCAACGAAAAGCTGCCTGTTTGAAGGAGTTATCCAATGGCTGCCAAGGAAGTGAAATTCCATACCGAAGCCCGCGAAAAGATGCTGCGCGGGGTCGATATCCTCGCCAATGCGGTGAAGGTGACGCTCGGTCCTAAGGGCCGCAACGTCGTCTTCGACAAGTCGTTCGGCGCTCCCCGCATCACCAAGGACGGCGTGACCGTCGCCAAGGAAATCGAGCTTGAGGACAAGTTCGAGAACATGGGCGCGCAGATGGTGCGCGAGGTCGCCTCGAAGACCAGCGACACCGCCGGCGATGGCACCACGACCGCGACAATTCTTGCTCAGGCCATCGTCAGGGAAGGGGCCAAGGCGGTCGCCGCCGGCATGAACCCGATGGACCTGAAGCGCGGCATCGACAAGGCGGTCGACGCCATCGTCGCCGACCTAAAGTCCAATGCCCGCAAGGTGACCAGGAACGACGAAATCGCCCAGGTCGGCGCCATCTCGGCCAACGGCGATGCCGAGATCGGCCGCTTCCTCGCCGAGGCGATGGAAAAGGTCGGCAATGAGGGCGTCATCACCGTCGAGGAAGCCAAGACCGCCGAAACTGAGTTGGAAGTGGTCGAAGGCATGCAGTTCGACCGCGGCTATCTCAGCCCCTATTTCATCACCAACCAGGACAAGATGCGCGTCGAGCTCGAAGAACCGTATGTGCTGATCCACGAGAAGAAGCTGTCCAATCTGCAGGCTATGCTTCCCGTACTCGAAGCCGCCGTGCAATCCGGCAAGCCGCTGCTGATCATCGCCGAGGACGTCGAAGGGGAGGCGCTGGCGACGCTGGTCGTCAACAAGCTGCGCGGCGGCCTGAAGGTTGCAGCCGTCAAGGCGCCGGGCTTTGGTGACCGCCGCAAGGCTATGCTGGAAGACATTGCCATCCTGACCGGCGGCACGGCGATCTCGGAAGACCTCGGCATCAAGCTTGAGAACGTCACATTGGAGATGCTCGGCCGCGCCAAGAAGGTGCTGATCGAGAAGGAGAATACCACCATCGTCGACGGTGCGGGCCGCAAGGATGAAATCCAGGCGCGCATCAACCAGATCAAGGCGCAAATCGAGGAAACCACCTCCGACTACGACCGCGAGAAGCTGCAGGAGCGGCTGGCCAAGCTCGCCGGCGGTGTCGCCGTCATCCGCGTCGGCGGCTCGACCGAGATCGAGGTCAAGGAGCGCAAGGATCGCGTCGACGACGCCATGCACGCCACTCGCGCGGCGGTCGAGGAGGGTATCCTGCCCGGCGGCGGCGTGGCGCTGCTCAGGGCGGCGAAGGCGCTCGATAACGTCGCCGTTGACAATCCCGACCAGAAGACCGGTGTCGATATCGTGCGTCGCGCCATCGAAGCGCCGGTGCGCCAGATCGCCGAGAACGCCGGTGCGGAGGGTTCGATCATCGTCGGCAAGCTGCGCGAGACAACCGACTTCGGCTATGGCTGGAACGCGCAGACCGACGAGTTCGGCGACCTGTACGGACAGGGCGTCATCGATCCGGCCAAGGTCGTGCGCACCGCGCTGCAGGGTGCCGCCTCTGTTGCCGGCCTGCTGGTGACCACCGAGGCGATGGTGGCCGAGAAGCCGAAGAAGGAAGCGGCCGCTCCGGCGATGCCCGGCGGCGGCGGCATGGACTTCTGACGCCAGGCTTCTAAGGACAAACGGCCGTGTCCGCCGACGCGAAGTCGGGCACGGCCTTGCCCGGCTCATAAGCAGGTGTTGCCATGGACATGATGAACAGTTTTGGAAAGATCGCGGCGCCGACTCTTTCCAAGACCGATTTCAACTATGAAACGGAGTGCAAAACGGTGCTGGCGCCGCTTGTCGACGGATTGCTGGACGCGGTCGAGTCGGCCGGCTGGGATCGCCGCAAGGCAGCCTACACGCTGATGTTCCTGTCGGCCCAGCGGTTGGGAGCCGACAAGGAGGAGCGTAAATGATTGCGGAGCGGATGCGTGAGTGCCTGCGCCTGCTGAGGTGGTCGGAAACCGATTTCGCCGAAGAGGCGGGCTATCCGGTCGCTAAGGCAAAGGCCTGGCTCTACGGGCGTGAACATCCGCCCCTTGTCGTAATGGCCTGGCTGGAGACGCTCGCCAAGGTGCACCGGCTGCTGCCCCGGCCGAGCATGCCGCCGCAGCCGGCCGCGTTGCATTCGCAGATCGGCGCTGTCATCGCGCAGGCCGTTCTTGAGGATCGCAGCGGCCGGACAGTTGAGTCCCGAAAGGAGCTAGTTGAGCTTCCAAAGGAGAGTGTCATGGATCGTTCTTCTTTCGCAAAGCCGGTCACCATCCTCACCGGCCTCGGCAACCCGACCAAGATAGAAAGCGCGGCTGAGGCCTATGCGCTGCTGTCCGACTGGCCGTCGGCGAGCCGGACGGCCGCGCATGACATCGCCGCCAAAGCCTGCCGGGCCGCGATGGAGGGAGAGATCGACGCCGAGACGGCGCGGGCAACCTTCGTGGCGTTTGCCCGCCGCAACGATCTTCTCGCGCCGCAGACGAGCTCTACGGTTGCGGGCGGAACAGTCGCCGATTGGACGCGTTCGCAGCGTGTGAACGCATCAGCGTGAACGCGCCTTTTCCTTCCCCCACAACAGGGGGGAAGGTAAGATCGCTTTGCGCCGGATCCTCAATCCTCACCGCCTTACCCGCGATTTCAGCCAGCGGTCGAAGGCCACGGCGAGGATCAGGATCAGGCCGATGACGATGCTTTGCGTGTAGGACGAGACGTTGTTGAACTGCAGCCCGTTCTGCAGCACGCCGATCAGTGCTGCACCCACCACCGTGCCGCCGACCGAGCCAATGCCGCCGAATAGCGAGGTGCCGCCGATGACGACCGCCGAGATCACCGTCAGCTCGTAGCCGATGCCGGCGACGGCTTCCGAGGAATTGAGCCTCGCCGACAGCACGAAGGCGGCAAGGCCGGCGAAGAAGCCGACGATGACATAGACCGAGATCAAAATGCGGTCGACGCGCAGGCCGGACAGCCGTGCCGCTTCGGCATTGCCGCCGACGGCGTAGACGGCGCGGCCGTAGCGCGTGTAGCGCAAGACGATGTGGCAGAGGATCGCCGCCGCGGCGAAGATGATCGCCGGCACTGGGACCGGGCCGATCAGGCCGGTGCCGAACCAGCGCATCGAGGCATCGAAGCCGGAGATCGGGCCGCCATTGGAGATCGTCAGCGTCAGGCCGCGAAAGACGGTGAGACCGCCGAGCGTGACGACGAAAGGCGGCACCTTCAGCCTGGTGATGGCAAAGCCCTGGACGCCGCCGGCCATGGCGCCGACGACGACGGCAGCCAGGAGGGCTGCGAACCAGCCATAGCCTTGCGTGCCGGACGTCGACAGCGACAGCGTGTTGGCGGTGCCGCCCTTGGCCACCACCGCCGCGACCATGCCGCAAAAGGCCAGCAGCGAACCGACCGACAGGTCGATGCCGGCGGTGAGGATGACGAAGGTCATGCCGAGCGCGATCAGGCCGGTGATCGAGATCTGCCGCATGATGTTGAAGATGTTGATGGGGTCGATGAAGCTCGGCTTCAGGACGGTAAAAACGACGATCAGCAGCGCCAGGAACATCAGCGGGCCAAAGCTCATCAGCAGCCGCGCGACGTTGATGCCGCCGCGCTGGCTCGGTTCGGTCGTGCTGGTCATTGCGTCGCTTCCTGCGTTTGGTCGAGCGCCATCAGTTCCATCAGTTTTTCCTCTGTCGCCTCGATGCCGGGCATCTCGCCGGTGATGCGTCCGCGCCGCATGGCGACGATCCTGTCCGACACGGCAAGCACCTCGGGCAGTTCGGACGAAATCATCATGATGGCGATGCCGCGCGCGGCGAGCTGCACCAGGATCTGGTGCACCTCGGCCTTGGCGCCGACATCGACGCCTCGCGTTGGTTCATCCACGATCAGCACCTTGGGGTCGCGCGCCAGCCAGCGGGCGAGGATGACCTTCTGCTGATTGCCGCCGGACAGCCCCTCTATGGGCTGCTCGGGCGAGGCCATGCGGATCGACAGCGTCTTTCTGAAGCTTGCCAGCGCCTCGCGTTCGCGCCTCTCGGCCATGAAGCCGGCCGTGTTGGAGTAGCGGCCGAGCGCGGCGATAGAAAAATTGGTCAGGATGCCGAGGGTGGCGAAGATCGCCTGATGCTTGCGGTCTTCCGGCACCAGGCCAATGCCGAGCGCGATGGCGTCGGCGGGTGTTTCAGGTGCGATCGGCTTGCCGTCGAGCGTGATGGTGCCGGCGGCGATGCGGTCGGCGCCGAAGATGGCACGGGCGAGCTCAGTGCGACCGGAGCCGACGAGGCCGGCGACCCCGAGAATCTCGCCTGCCTTGAGATCGAGGTCGACGCCTTCGAGCACGATGGCGTGCGGCGCCTGCGGATCGCGCACTGTGCGCAGGCCGCGCACGGAGAGCCTGACGTCGCCGGCGACGTCACGCAGCGTCGGTCTGGCGTAAAGCTCGGATGCAGCGCGGCCGACCATCTTCTCGATGATTTTCGGCAGTTTGATCGGCCCGCCGTCGCGGTCGAGATGGCCGGCCAGCCTGCCGTCGCGCAGCACCGTCATGCGGTCGCAGATGGCAGAGGCCTCTTCCAGCCGGTGGGTGACGAACATGATGGCGACGCCGTCCTTGCGCAGCCGGCCCATGATCGACATCAGCTTCTGCACTTCGGTTTCGGTTAGCGCCGAGGTCGGCTCGTCCATGATGATGAGGCGGCTCTTCAGCGACAGCGCGCGGGCGATCTCGACCAGCTGCTGCTCGGCCACCGACAGTGCCGACACCGGTGTCGCCGGATCGATATTCAGGCCGACGCGGGCGATGATCGTGCGGGAGTCCTCCTCCATCTTCCGCCAGCTGACCAGGCCGAGCGGCCCGAGCGGCGCGCGGCCGATGAAGATGTTCTCCGCCACGGTGAGCGTCGGGATCAGGCTCAGTTCCTGGTAGATGGTGACGATGCCGAGGCGCTTGGCATCCTGCGGATTGTGCGGATTGAATTCGACGCCGTCGAAGATGATGCGGCCGCTGGAAGGCGGCATCACGCCGGACAGGATTTTGAGCAGCGTCGACTTGCCGGCGCCGTTCTCGCCGAGCAGGCCGAGGATTTCGCCGGGCCGAACCTCGAGCGAGACGTCGCTGAGCGCGGTGACGCCGGCAAAGCGCTTGGTCACGCCCTCGACGGCGAGGAGCGGGGGCGATGGCGACGGCGCTGCGGCTTCGGCTGGAGACAAAAAATCCTCCCTGAAAGATGAGATCGATCGTTCCGATTGCTACACAAGGTTGGCGGGACAGCGCCCCCCTCTGTCCTGCCCTCTTTGCCACCACTTGGCATCTCCCCCACAAGGGGGAGATTGCGCCTTCATCACTGGTTTTGCCAATCACCAACGTTGCAGAGGGAAAGCCGGCGTCGAAGCTGCCAATCTCCCCCCAAGTGGGGGAGATGCCCGGCAGGGCAGAGGGGGCGCGGCAGAACGCTACTTTTGCCGCTATGCGCGCCCTCGGCGTCTCCCTACTTCGTCTCACCCAGCCTTTCAGCCTTGTCAAGATTGTCCTTGCCGATGACGATCGGCGTCAGCAGGACGAGCTTTTCCTTCGGCTCGGTCTTGTCCCTGGCATAGGCGACGGCGATCTGCACCGCGGTGCGCGACTGCTCGCCGGGGAACTGTTCGACGGTGCCGGCCAGCTTGCCGTCGCGCACGGCGACCAGCGCTTCGGGAAGCGCATCGAAGCCGTAGATCTTGACGTCGGTGAAATTGCGCGCCGCGCAGGCTTCGACCGCGCCAAGCGCCATGTCGTCATTGGCACAGATGATCGCATCGGGCCTGCCGTTGGCGGCAAGGCCGGCCTCGGTGACGGACAGCGCCTCGGCGCGGGCGAAGTTGGCGGTCTGCTCGAAGACGATCTGGAACTTGTCCTTCAGCGGATCGAGAACATTGTGCACGCCCTTGTTGCGGTCGATCGCGGGCCCAGCACCTGGCTGGCCCTGCAAATGGAAGATCTTGGCGCCGTTCGGGAACGCCGCCACCATGGCCTGCGCTTCGGCCTCGCCACCCTTGACATTGTCGGCGCCGACATGGGCGAGGATGCCTTCGACGCCGTCGACGCGGCGGTCGATGGTGACGACCGGAATGCCGGCCTGGACCGCCTGCTCTATGGCCGGCGCCAGCGCGTTGACGTCGAGCGGCGAGATGACGATGGCGTCGACCTTCTGCACAAGTGCGGCCTCGATATCGGCGGTCTGCTTGGGCGCCGAATTCTGGCCGTCGCTCTCGGTCAGGTTGACGCCCTGCGCCTGCGCCTCCGCCTTGATCTGGTTCAGCATGTGAACGAAGAACGGAAAGCCGAGGCTCGGCACCGACCCTAGGATAGTCAGCTTGTCCTGGGCGAAAGCCAGGTGCGGCGCGGCCAGCGCCAATGTGCCCATCGCCACGGACGACAGCAGGAACTCACGTCTGTTCATCAATTTAGTCTCCTCCACATGCGCGCACGACCTCGAAAACCGGAATGGGTCTCCGGCAGGTTCATGCGTCGATCTAGAAATGGAGTGTCCTTTGAGCGCCCAAGGGGACGCAACGGCGCTCCAGCCGGTCCACCGCGACGTTCTCCTCCGCTCGGCGCCGGCGGGCGGATGCTAGCCAAGGCCGGAGGTTTGCGCAAGAACTGGGTGCTGGAAGGTCGATCGGCGCGCAGCGCCAAGCCGGATGAGGGGTGTTGGGAACGCGGCGTGAAAATATCGAAGAATTTTAGGCGATTAGGTCTCCAATTGGCGATCCGTCCAGCATCCCTCATCCGACCGAGCTTCGCTCGGCCACCTTCTCCTACAGGAGGGGGAGAAGGGAAGATCAACGATCGATCGTGACCATCACGCGTTCGTTGTAGCGCTCACCCGAGACCTTGCCCGGCGCCAGCGCGTCGTCGAGCGCCTGCATTGCGACGATGTCAAGCTGGAGGGAAGCAGCGGCGACGTTCTCCTCGAGGTATTTTCTGCGCTTGGTGCCGGGGATCGGCACGATGTCCAGCCCGAAATCGCTGCCCTTGTGCAGCAGCCAGGCCAGGGCGATCTGGCCCGGCTTGACGCCCTTGGCCGTGGCGATTTCGCGGACAACTCCGGCCGCCTGCACATTGGCTTCGTAGTTGGCGCCCTGGTAGCGCGGGTCGCCGCGGCGGTAATCGCCTTCCGGATAATCCTCAGCGCGCTTGACGTCGCCGGTGAGGAAGCCGCGGCCAAGCGGCGCGAACGGCACCAGGCCGATGCCGAGTTCGCTCAGCAGGGGGATAATCTCCGGTTCGAGGTTGCGTTCCCACAGCGAATATTCGCTCTGCACCGCTGATACCGGAAGCACGGCGTGCGCGCGGCGGATGTTGGCCGCACCCGCTTCCGACAGGCCGAAGAAGCGCACCTTGCCTTCGTTGATTAGTTTGCCGACAGCACCCGCCACATCCTCGATCGGCACTGCTGGGTCGACGCGGTGCTGATAGAGCAGGTCGATATGGTCGGTTGCGAGCCGGCGGAGCGAGCCGTCCACCGCCTCGCGGATATGCTCCGGCCGGCTGTCGCGGTCGGTGCCGATCTGCTTGCCGTTTTCGATACGGAAGCCGAATTTGGTGGCGATCGTCACCTCGTCGCGCCGGCCCTTCAGCGCGCGGCCGAGCAGTTCCTCATTGGTGTGCGGGCCATAGACTTCCGCCGTATCGAGGAAGGTGCAGCCGAGTTCGATGGCGCGGTGCAGGGTGGCGATCGATTCCGCCTCGTCGGCCGGGCCGTAGGACTGGCTCATGCCCATGCAGCCGAGGCCGATCACCGATACCTGCAGCCCCTGGCTGCCGAGCTTGTGTGTGCTCAAGGTCATGGATGAGATCTCCGGATAGTGTCAGGGTTCGTGTACGTCAGGACTTTCGTGTACGTCAGGACTATTGCGTCAGGACCATATAGAGCTCCCGCTCAATTTCCACAGTCGCTCGGACTGTGGGCCGGGCGCACGATCACGTGAGCGTCAGAGGAAGATGACCCGTTCCTCCCCCTCTTCGAAGGCCAGTTGCTGCAAATCTTCCGGGTCACGTCCACGCTGTCTCAGGATCGTACGGCGCGGACCTACGTCGGCTGACGACCCGCCGCCTTCGAATTCAAGGAAGCGCTTGAAAACGAGACAATCGACGTCAGCCTGCAAGTTGATGCAGCGCAGGAGCGAATGCAGGAATCGGTGCGGCTCGCCCGATCTATGCCGGCCGATCCACCCTGAGTTTGCTTGCCATCATGTTCAACCGGGGCAGCAGCAACGATATCAAAGGCTTGCGTATTGGCTTTTCGATAAAGAATGAAATCACGAACGAGGCCGACAGCAATGCCGTCAGCACAATTGCGAGGGCGACCCACCGGCCGACCGCCGGCGACAGCGCGTTGAGCCAGAGCGTGCCGATTTTCTGATGCAGAAGGTAGAGTGGATTGAGCCCGCCCAGCACAAGCACCAATGGCGTCGGTGCGATGCGGCGACGCAACAGGAGAGCTCCGCCGAACAGGGCATAGACGATGACATTTGCGGCAAGCAGATTTGAAAGCGGCGGCGAAAATCCGAAATGAGCCTGCATCCAGTCGGCGCCGGCGGTCACTTCCTTGCATGACAGCAGGAACGCCGCGGCGAGCAGCAGCAGCGCCTCGGTGGACGAACCCTTGGCGACAATGTGCTGGGCGATGATGCCGCCGGCGAAATACGGCGCGTATTGCGTGATTAACACCATCTGCAGGGCTGTGCTGTGGACGACCGACTCGTTGAGGACGGACATCAGCAGCCATGCCGCCACGAGCTGCAGCTTCCATCGCGAGAAGACGCCGAAGAACAGAGCGATCGCGACCCAGCCATAGAAGACGATCTCAAGTACGATCGACCAGTAGACACCGTCCACGAAAGGTCTGTTGAAGGCCGGGGCGGCGATAAAGAGATTGGCGGCCCACGTGCTTGGGTCATATGGAAGGGTCGGATTGGCCGCCAACGTCTGCACGACGAAGCTGGCCGTCATGCAGACAAGGAAGCCAGGATAAAGCCGCGCGAATCTTGCCGCGGCGAATTCCGTCCAGTTCCGGCCTTCGGCCGACCAGGCGATGACGAAACCCGATCGCCGCGGTGAGTGTCAGGCGACCGGCACCGGCGCTGAGCGCGAGGTGCCGGACTTCGACGACGGCGCATTCGAAAGCTGACGCGCCGGCTGCTGGGAAGGATAGCCTGAACGCGAGGCGATCAAACCCCAAATTGACACGACACCCGGTCTCGGCCATCCTTATGCGAGCCGCCTTCTCCTGCGGCGGCGTGTGTATGAGCGAGTCCATGGCCAGTTCCGTCACCAGCCAGAATTCCAAGCGTGCCGCGGTGCGCAAGGCGCTCGACCGCCACAAGGTCTATATCACCGCACAGAGCTTTTCCGCCGGCGCCTACAAAGCGCGTGTCCTCGTCGACGGCGAGGCCTACTGGGTCGACGAATTCCGGCTGAGCCAGCTCCAGCAGGGTCTGTCACCGGCCGAGCTCGAACTAACGCCGGCCACCGACGATTGAGCTGTGCGAGGCACGACATCGGCCTGCCGCATGCTGGCAAAATGATTCAAGCGATGCGGGTCAAGTCCTTGTTTTTGCGCAGCCGCCGCATCCGGCCTGGCATGCGGAAATGACGCCGAAACTCAAGGCCTATCGCGCCAAGCGCGAATTCAGCAAGACGCCGGAACCCGTCGGCGGGCTGGTTGCCGGAGAAGGCAATCGCTTCGTCGTGCACAAACACCATGCCACATCAGACCATTATGATTTACGTCTGCAGGTCGGCGGTGTGCTGAAGAGCTGGGCGGTGCCTCGCGGCCCGTCGCTCAATCCCGCCGACAAGCGGTTGGCGGTCGAGACCGAGGACCATCCGCTTGAATATATCGACTTCGAAGGCGTCATTCCCGAGGGCGAATATGGCGGCGGGCCGATGATCGTCTGGGACACAGGCGTCTGGGCGCCGATGGACGATGTCGAAAAGAGCCTGCGCACCGGTTCCTTCAAGTTCCGTCTCGCCGGCGAGAAACTGAATGGCGGCTGGATGCTGACCAGGCTAAAGGCCAAGCCCGGCGACGACGAGAAGAAAAACTGGCTGCTGTTCAAGGAGCGCGATCTCGCCGCCGATACAGCGCTCGACATCCTTGCCGAGCGGCCGGAAAGCGTCAAATCGGGACGGCGCATCGAGGAACTGGTCGAAGCGCCGAAGCCAGTCCCCAAACCTGCGAAACCGGTCGTGCTGAAGCCCGGCGCTTTGCCGGGCGCCGTCAAGGCGCCGGTGCCCGCCCGCATCGAACCGCAACTGGCGACGACCGTCGCAAAGCCGCCGGATGGAGTGGACACCCGGGAGGAGTGGCTGCACGAAATCAAGTTCGACGGCTATCGCACGATGGCGCATCTGGCTGAGGGCGAGGTGCGGCTGATCACACGCGCCGGTCTCGACTGGACCAGGCGCTATGGCGACCTGCCGCATGCCTTCGCCAGACTGCCATGTCGTGAGGCTGTTATAGAT
>NZ_RZSW01000290.1:0-7708 GCF_003997375.1 Mesorhizobium sp. M5C.F.Ca.IN.020.29.1.1
GGATTCAGGGCGCTGGCCTATGCCGAGCCGAGCTACGACATTTTGAACGGTGCCGCCTTCGTCAAGCTTAGGGGCGAAGGATCGGCCTATCAGTCGCTCGACACGGCCTCGAAGTTCGTCTTGGCCGAACGTGTCGCCATCGGCTCGATCATCGGCGCCGGCCTTCAGGATGTTCCGGCCGACCGGCGCTTCTATTCCGGCGGCGGCGGCTCGGTGCGCGGTTATGCCTATCAGGGCATCGGTCCCAAGGATATCGACGGAGAGCCGATCGGCGGGTTATCCTTCTTCGAGACCTCGTTCGAGATGCGCATCGCCATCACCGACACGATCGGCGTCGTGCCGTTCGTCGATGTCGGCACCGTCTCGACCAATCAATTCCCGGATTTTTCTGGCATGAAGGTCGGCACCGGCGTCGGCCTGCGCTATATTACGCCGTTCGGACCGCTGCGCATCGATGCGGCGGTGCCGCTCAACCGGGGTCCCGATGACCCGCATTTCGGCATCTATGCCGGCATCGGCCAGGCGTTCTGATGACAATGTTCAAGCGCATCCTTCGCATTGTCCTTTACACGCTGCTCATCCTAGTGGCGGCGGTGATCGGTGCGCTCGTCGTGCTGACCAAGACCGAGCGCGGCCGCGCCAACCTCGCCGGCATCATCTCGACCGTGGCGTCGACCGATGACCGGAAGGTCAGGGTCAGCGGCATCGACGGCATCTGGTCCGGTGCACTGACTGTCGATCATGTGGTGCTGGAGGATCGCCACGGCGCCTGGCTGATAGCGCGCAAGGTGGCCGTCGACTGGTCGCCGCTGGCGCTGCTGTCGAAGAACTTCAACGCCGGCCGCGTCGCCGCCGATCGCATCGAGCTGGCGCGGCTGCCGGTGGCCGGCACGCAGCCGAGCCAGGGTGGCGCCACCACGCTGCCGGTGTCGCTCGACATCAAGCAGATCGACCTGCCGGAAATCGCGCTCGGGCAGGCGCTGGCCGGCAGCGGTATCGCCGAGCTCGCCGCCAAGGGATCGTTCAAGGCCGACGCGGCGCCATTGGCGCTCGCAACCAGCCTCAACATCACCCGCCGCGACGGCAAGCAAGGCAAGCTCGACGCCAGCATCCATTTCGCGCCCGCCGACAACAAGCTCGACCTCGATCTGAAGGCATCGGAGCCGGCCGGCGGCATCATCGCCAATCTGCTCAAATTGCCCGATGCGCCGTCGGTCAACATCGTCGTCACCGGCACGGGGCCGGTCGCCAACTGGAGCGGCATCGGTACCTTCGTCGTCGACGGCCAGATCGTCACCCAACTCACCGGTCGCCACCAGCTCACCGACAAGGGCAACTATGTCGAGGCCAAGGGCGACGGCGACTTCCAGCGCTTCTTGCCCGACAATCTGAAATCCTTGTTTGCCGGCAAGACCAGCTTCGACCTCGCCGGAACCGCGATCGTGACGGGCGGCGTCGAAGTCGAGCGCGCCAGCATCGACAGCGATGCCGTGCATGGCACCGCCGCGGGCATCATCGACCCCAACGGCGCCAGCGACCTTTCGGTGGAACTCGCCGCCAAGGGTCCACCAATCGTGCTCAGCCTCGGCAGCACGGTGCACCCGATAACCGCGGCGATCAAGGATGCGACGGCCCGCGCCTTCGGCGACGGCAAGGCGCCGATGGTGGATATCGGCGCGTCGCTGGTCTCGGTGGTGGCGGGCGGCACGCGGGTGGACGATCTGATCGGGCAAGTGCATTCTGATGGTTTCGACATCCAGAACCGTAGCGGGCCTGTCACCATCAAGCTGACGGCGGCCGGCCTGAACACCGACGTTGCGACTTTGGCGCCGCTGGTAACGGGCAGGGTCACCGCTGATCTCGCCGGGTCGGTCAGCAAGGACGAGATCGTCGTCGATCAAGGCACGCTGCGCAGCGACGCACTCAATGCGTCCGTAACAGCCACAGTAGCGCTGGCCGATCTGTCGATGACGCTCAAGATGAATGCCGACGCGGCTTCGACGGCGCTGCCGTCGCAGATCAGCTCGGTTCTCGGCCAGCGCGTGCAGTTTTCCGCAACCGCCACACGCGACCCGGACGGTGCGTTCACCGCCAACGCATTGCAACTCACCTCAGGCACGCTTAGCGCCAGCGGCACCGCCAGTGCGCAGGGCACCGATGTCCGCGCCGATATCAAAGGCACACTGGGCGATGTGTCGGTGCTGTCGCCGATGGTCGGCGCCAAGGTCGGCGGTGCCGTCGGTTTCGCGCTGACGGCGAGCGGGGCGCGCAGCGCACCGGATTTCTCGGTTTCGGCCAACAGCGACAGCCTGACGGCGTCCGGCCATGCGGTGAAGCAGATCAAGCTGAGCGCGAGCGGCAAGGCCGATATCGCCAGTCCCGCCGCCGATGTCTCGCTGACCGGCTCGGTCGACGACCAGCCGCTCGACCTCAAGGCATCGCTGGTAACAACCGATGGCAAGCGCTCCATAAATGGACTTGCCGTCTCGTTAGCCGACAACAGGGTCTCCGGCGACCTCGGGCTCGACGACAACCTGCTGCCGCTCGGCACGTTGACCCTCGATGCCGCCGATATTGCTCCGCTGGCCAGACTTGCCGGCAAAACGGTAGCCGGCGACGTGCGCGGCACCATCCGCTTTGCGAATGACGACGGAGCGCCGACGGTCGCGATCGATGCGACGAGCACCGCAATTTCGCGCGGCGAACTGGCGGTGAAGACGATCGCTGTCAACGCGCTGGTCGCCAATTATCTCAAGGCGCCGGCGATCTCCGGCACGATCAAGGCCGATACGGTCACGTCGGGAACCACCGTGATCAGCGGCATCGGTGTCGATTTGAAGCGCGACGGCGACTGGACCGGGTTTTCCGGCGGCGCCTCCGTCAAGGATATTCCGCTGAAGGCCGCCGGCCGGGTCAGGATCGCCAATGGCACGACGACGGTCGAGCTCACCTCCGGCGAGGCGACCATGCGCGGCATCAAGGCGGCCATTGCCCAGGCCTCGACCATCACCATCGCCAAGGGAGTGACCAGCCTCGACAGGCTGGTGCTCAACCTCGGCGGCGGCACGGCGACGGTCACGGCCAAGGCTGGGCAGGCGCTCGACCTCAACGCGACGCTGGCCCGCGTCCCGATCTCGATAGCCAACAGTTTTTCGCCGGGCCTTGATGCCGCCGATTCCATCTCGGGCACTGTGAAGGTGACGGGCGCGCCGGCCAATCCGGCCGTTGCCTTCAAGATCGACACTCAAGGTGTTCAGACGTCGCAGACCCGTGGTGCAGGTTTCGGCGGCATGGGCGTTTCATCCTCAGGTACGTGTGCGGGCAACAGACTGACCTTCGACGCCAACATGAGCGATGCCGCCGGTCTCGGCCTCAAGGGCGGCGGCACGATGATGACGTCAGGCGCGCCCACCCTTGATCTCAACTTTTTCGGCAAGGTGCCGTTCGCCTTCCTCACCAGGACACTCGCCGCGCAAGGCCTGTCCTTGAGCGGCACGGCCGACGTCAATTTGAAGGTGCGCGGCCCGGCGACGTCGCCGGTGATCACAGGCACGGTCCGCACCTCAGGCGCCCGCTTGATCGATGCACGCTCGGGACTTGCGATCAACGATATCACCGCCGATGTGGCGATCGGCGGTGGCGTCGCCAGGATCAACCGCCTGACCGGCAATTTGTCGACGCGCGGCAGCCTGTCGGCCAGCGGCACCGTCGGCATCAATCCGGCGCAAGGTTTTCCGGCCGACCTGTCGGTCAAGCTCGTCGACGGCCGCTACACCGACGGCAGGGTGGTCACCGCCAATCTCAGTGGCGACCTGACCATCAAGGGGCCACTCGCGTCGGCGCCGGTGATTTCGGGTACGATCAACCTGGCCAAGACCGTCATCACCGTTCCCGAAAAGCTGCCGGGCTCGCTGGCGGCGCTCGACGTCAAGCACAAGAATGCGCCGGCGGCCGTGCGCGCACAGGACAAGGCGTTGCGCCCGGCCGCTGCAAGCAGCGGTGGCGGCGGCAGCGGCCTCAACCTCGATGTCACGGTCAACGCGCCGAGCCAGATCTTCATCCAGGGCAGGGGTGTCGACGCGGAGCTTGGCGGTTCGCTGCGGCTGACCGGCCCGGCATCGTCGCCGCAGGCCGTTGGCACCTTCACCTTGCAGCGCGGTCGGCTGACGATCCTCGCCAAGCGGCTGACCTTCACCGAAGGCACGGTCGGCTTTTCGGGGTCGCTGGTGCCTTATCTCAATCTAACAGCGACGTCGACGACGAGCAGCGCCACCGTCACCATCGTGGTATCGGGCGAGGCGACCAATCCGAAATTCAACTTCTCGTCGGTGCCGGCGCTGCCGGAAGACGAGGTCCTGGCGCAACTGATTTTCGGCCGCTCGATGTCGAACCTGTCGCCGCTGCAGATCGCCCAGCTTGCCGAAGCCGCCGCGCAACTGGCCGGTGTCGGTGGCTCGACCTCGCTGCTCCAGAACCTGCGCAGCGCGATCGGCGTCGACGATCTCGACGTCATCACCGACGAGGAAGGCGGCACCGCGGTGTCGGCGGGCAAATATCTCAACGACCGCACCTATGTGACCATCCAGAAGGGCGACAAGCCGGGTTCGGGCAAGGCGGCGATCGATCTCGACGTCGGGCGCGGCGTCAAGCTGCGTGGCGAGACAACAGACGCCGGCGAAGCCAAGGGCGGTGTTTTCTACGAACGGGAATATTGAAACCGGCCGTTCGCGCAGAACAGTTGGTTGTCCGAAGAACGAGCGGCGCAGCGGCGAATGTCCCAGTTTAATCGCCCGCTGGGATTTCGGACGAAATCCCTGGCGCAGTAGCAAATTTGCGCCAAGACTGTCGTTATCGAACCGCCCTGCTTTCAAACATTGGCGCGAGCACGTCTATTGCCGTGGCGACCGATCCACCATTTCCCGGGAACTCGAAGGAAGGGTTCCTGGGCGCAAGTGGTAAGTGCGTTCACGCTCAGCGTACGATATCCGACAGTTTGTGTCAGCTTTTGAAGGCTAACGACACAGCCTTGTGTAGCCGGCGTCTTGGACGTTTAGCTAAGCCGCTGAAAGCAAATATACAATCCCTTCGTTGGCCCCGTCATCTTGATTGGCATGAATTTCGCTATGTGCCGTTGAGAGGGGCGGGAACTGCTTGCCAGGGAAGAGCGAAGAGATGGCTCGGCAAAATTGAAGGACGGGAGATCACGGATTTGTTGCGAATGAACACGTTGTCTGCTGGCGGCCATGCGTCTGCGGCTAGGGCCTGCGAAGGGTTTGAAGATGTGGCGAGGGACTGCAGTACGCCTGTCGATCGCACATGATCTGCTGGCGGCTCCAACAATGGGCGTTGCAGATACGCATACAGTTGGCTGCGGGTTTAGTGCTGTTGGTGTCGGCACTCTTCGTCAGCGCGATGACTGCGAACGGACAGGAGACCAGCTTTGTCGGCATTTATCAGGGTTCGGAGCTAACCGACGCCGCCAACCAACTGGGACAAGCCGGATACGCGCTGTCGGATGGCACCCAAGTGTCTTTCGACAAGTGGTACCATAGCAGCTGGATCGACATGCGATTTGAAATGTTGACGCAGCTGTCGGACGATTTCGGTCTCCTCTGGGGCGCGAGCACCGGCCAGCGTGCCGAAAAGGTGCGAATCCAGCCGGGTGTGAAACTCGGCTTTATTCTGCAAAAGCGACCGACACCGTCCACGGCACTTACCCTCACCGTCAGTTCAATTTTGGGCGGGGACCTGACGGAACGATCTTGCACGGCTGACTATGGCGCCGTCGGCGGGTTCCAGGCGGTGAATTGCCGTCTGGCCGCGTCGCAACTCCCGCCTGCGGACACTTTGAAGTACATGGCAAACATGAATCCAAGCCGATTGAATCTCGATCTCCGGTTCAGGGCTAAATTCTAGCGATGATGAAAGGCATAGGCGGTACATTTAGTTGATGAAGAACAATCCAAACAGGAAGTTTATTATGAACAAACCACAATTGTTTCCGGTAGTTTTCGTTGCCGGTCTTCTAGCGTGCCTGTTGGCGGCCCCCGGTTTCGCTGGTGATCTCGGTACCGAGGTAAGCGGCAAAGGAAGGACCGGTACTCCAGCCGCGGAAACCAGTAGCTCGGGCTGCCCACAAAATGCCGACGGCACCTTTTGCTGGATGAATCCCGATATTGGTGAAGCATGGGCATCGGGCTATACTGGTTCTGGGGTATCGGTGACCGTTGTAGACAGGTTCACAGGTGACGAGCAACAGATTGGGGACCTCGGCCATGGCCCCCGATGGCGGCTACATGGGCAGTGGGTCGCTCAAATGGCCGGCATGGTGGCGCCTGGCGCAAATATAATCGAGCTTGACAATTCGGAAGCAGATTCGCTCTTGCTGGAGGACGGGCTCAACGTCATTAATCTGAGCTATGCCATTGAGGAACCACTGAGCGGCTACCCGCTCGAGGAGCCGTACCTGCTCGAGGAGTCGATTGTCGATGCGGCTCGGGCGGGTGCTGCGGTCTTCACAAAGGCAGCCGGCAACGACTCCGTAGCAGTAGGTACCCCGGACGTCGAAGGGCGAATTGATTTCCTAGCTACCGACCTGATTGGGATGCAATCGACGATCTTTGTGGGTGCGCTCGAGCACAATGGCACTCCCGAAAACAAGGCAGGGCTGGCCGCATATTCGAATTATGCCGGCTCAAACCCGGAGGTGCAGAACCAGTTCCTGACTGTGGGTGTCGAGAGTGACAGGACTGGCTTATACGGAACGTCTCTCGCGGCACCTGTGGTTGCAGGCTATGCCGCTATCCTTGGCAGCAAGTTCACGTCCGCAACACCGACACAGCTTGGCAATCAGCTGCTGGATACAGCCAGGACCGACACGATCGTCAACTATAATGCGGCAACTTACGGTCGCGGGGAAGCCAGCCTTTCGAGGGCACTGGCACCCGTTTCGATCAGGTAGACGAGCACTCCGATTTGAGCAGCTAAACTTTCTGTGAGGCGTTGAGAGCCACAAATCGCCTCGCGGAATTCGCTTGGGCGCTGCGCTGGCGCGCCTGGAATTGAGCTTCCCCGCGCTGTTCGTGCGGCTGGAGGATCTGGCGCTGACCATCGCCGCGGAGGACGTCGTCAACATGCCGTCTTACGTCATTCGCTGCCCGCAGCGCCTGCCGGTCACCTTCCGCCATTCCATCGCTTAGAGAGTGAAGTGCCACCATGCCCGAACAACCCCTGCCGACGCTGCCGATGTGGCGCGTCGATCACATCGAGCCCTCGCCCGAGATGTTGGCGCTACGCGCCAACGGTCCGATCCACCGCGTGCGCTTCCCGTCCGGGCACGAAGGCTGGTGGGTGACGGGCTATGACGAGGCCAAGGCGGTGCTGTCCGACGCGGCGTTCCGGCCCGCGGGAATGCCGCCGGCGGCATTCACCCCGGATTCGGTGATTCTCGGTTCGCCGGGGTGGCTGGTCTCGCACGAGGGGGGCGAGCATGCCCGGTTACGCACGATCGTGGCGCCGGCCTTCAGCAACCGCAGGGTCAAGCTGCTCGCGCAGCAGATCGAGGCGATCGCCGCGCAGTTGTTCGAGACGCTGGCGACCCAGCCCCAGCCCGCCGACCTGCGGCGCCACCTCTCCTTTCCGCTCCCGGCCATGGTCATCAGCGCGCTGATGGGCGTGCTCTACGAGGATCACGCCTTTTTCGCCGGAC
>NZ_RZSW01000291.1:0-7697 GCF_003997375.1 Mesorhizobium sp. M5C.F.Ca.IN.020.29.1.1
TGAAGCCATAGAACAGCTCCTCCTGCATCACACTTTGCTCGCCCATCATCGACTCAATCTCCTCTTACAACGAAGATTGAATCAGTGCTTCAGGACCGCTGCAACCCGGACTTTTTCAACACTATCGACCTATTGCAGACCTTCCCTAAAGGGGAGGTCAAGGGAAATTCATGACCCAAGAGCCACGTTCGACGGGCGACAGCTTTGCGCCCAATCCCGGACATAGGGATCAGCTTTGCTGCTTCCCGAAAGCGGAACACTCCGATGACAGCGGAGGTCGTGGTCGCGCCACATTTCTTAACATTCCGGGCGCTCCTCCGAAGCTGACCTTCGGCACAAGGGCTCGCGTTGACTGGAGCGGCCGCCTACACCGAAATATCCTAACGCCTTTGAAAGGCAGCGCAGTGGACGCACTAGTACGTCTTTCGAACTGCGCAGCGAGGGAGCCGTGTCGCGGCAACCATTGCCGGTGATGCGCAGAGGATATGACGAAGCGATCCATATCGGACGGCGGCCAGCTAAAGTCGGCGAAGCGCGATTCTGAAAGCGGCACGCGGTCCTCGATCAGATCGACGATCCGGTAAACCGGGTTCGATGCAAGTAACTTGTACACCGCCATCACAGTTGCCAGATTATATCGCTCTGCGGGAGGTGGCCAAGTGCTCACATTGGCGACCACAGCGACAACATGGCTGATCGATAAGGTTCTGATACCAATTGGGACGGAGATCGCCGTGAGCCGCGGCGAGAACTCCGAGCGGCGGGATTCGTTTCTTACCCGTTCTTGACTTCCGATTCATTTTCAGTTGCCGCTTTAGGCTTGGTGATCTTCTTAGCACCAGTCCTTCGCTTCACGGACGCGCTCTTTGTTTGCGCGCTTGCCTTTTTGGCGCCAGTAGTCTGCTTTGCGGACTCTGCCTTCTTGCCCTTAGGTGAAGCTCTAAAACGAACGTCCACAGTGACTATGCCATCGTGGCTGAAGCTGATGTTTTTCAGGCTGATACCCGATCTCGTGCCCGGGAATGAAGTGGACGCTACTCCCGTATCGGTCAATGATACCCTGTTCTCGCTGCCGGGAAACGGGTCGGCGGCATCGCCTTGGTTCCAATCGTCCGGGCTGTTCAGATCATTGCGTCCATCTGCTTGGAAAGCGAGAGGCCTGGCGCAACCGGGGCGAACTGCTCCTTGATTTCGTCCACTTGCCATACGAGCAAGCCTTCACCAGGTAGATCAAAGTCAAAGCCTACCCTCTTGCGACTCTCCAACAAGAGATACTGCGTTGGTTCAAACTTGGGAAAAACGAGTTTATAGACATGTCCAGTCGTGGCCGTATAGGGTTTGATCTTCACGCTGCCGGACGAAGTGATGGTAGAGGCGCTGATCCAGCCATGCTGCAATTTGTGCAATGGGGCGGGGTGAGCTGGTCTAGCGCTGCTGCCGTTGTAGGAGCCTCCAGCCATGAGATCCCACACGCCTGAACCATCCCATTCCGCTCCGTCCTCGTCATAGTTCGGATCGTAAAAGTCCTGCCACTGGAAGGCGAGATGACCGAGCTCGTGAGCGCAAACTCCCACCTTGCAGTCGTGAGGGACGGTGAGATAGATGGTCGTCGAGAGATTCGGTGCCACTTCGACCGGGTTGCGGAGATTCCACTTGTGCGACCAGATCTCTCCGCCCTGTTGTGGCTTTAGCATAACTTCCGCCCCGCGCCCGGCGTGGATGATGAACAGCGCGGTCACGATCCCTCGCCCGAACTTATCCAGCGACTGAGCGAACTTCACGCCACCCGCAAGTGCTGCATTGACGGCATCCTCGGCAAGCCTGGGGGCGTTATGAGGATAGCTATTCCAATTGGTGCCCGATTCATTGTTGGTGTAGAAAGAATAAGGTTTCGGCATACGGATCCATCCGTCGACAGTCCCCACAACGTCGACTTTTCCGAGACTGACCTCCTTGAAGTAATCCCTCATGCTGCCGGTCGGGTAGATGCCCTGGGAGAACAGTAGGTCTTGATAATGGGACGGGGGCAAAACGCCAGGGCGATCGGAAAAGTCAACTAGAAGGGCCTTGACTTGAACCTCTCCAAGAACTGGTTGTGCAGGGATCGCCAGCATCTCCGGCCCACCAGGAGTAGGCACAAACTGAACCGCATCATCCATTCCGGCAACACCGATAGATGGGTCGATAAATCCGATGTCCACCAAGTATTGGCGGAACGAAAGCTTGCCCGATTTACCTGATCTTTGGTACTGCATAAAGGTGGCCGCCATCACATCAGGCGAGGGAGGAACCCGGCAGGGGAACATTCCATGCTTGCTGTTGCAACGGCATCGCCAGCCCGAAGCAGAAATGCGGAGTTTCATGGACGACGACTCCCTGACTTCGCACGTGATCGGCTCAAGGTGATGAACCGTATCTCGCTACATCGTACAGCAAAGCCTCTCGTCCGTCAGCGTCCAAACGAGAGCCATGGCCAGATCGAAATATTTAATCCGGCCGAAGCCAGATTTATCCAGATTTATTCAGCAAAGGCGGAATCGTTCGCAGCTATGGTTGAACTTGAGCATGACCTTCTCTGCAGGGAAATTCGAACAGCGAGAAGGCGTCGTCGCTCATAGCGGGTTGATCGGCTCGACCATTAAGAACTGTCGCTACGGTCCTTCGTGGAACTGACGGCGCGGCTCACCCGATGGAATTGCAGGTCGCCGTCGAGGTTCCGACGGAGCATGTCTTCGCCGTCAAGGCCAACCAGCCCACGCTGCGCACCGAGATCGAGCGCTACTTCGATGATGCCCCGCCGATTTGCCTCGACAGCTTCGTCGATCTCGACAAAGCCCATGGCCGCATTGAGGAACGCGCCATCACCGTCAGCCGCGAGGCCGGCTGGCTCGAAGGCCAAAGACGCTTCCCCGGTGAACTGCGCCTGCCAAATGCCACAACCATCGTAAGCGTCCGATCGCGCACTGGACTGAAGGACAAAAGGCAAAGCGCACGCACCCTACGAATTCGGGGTGAGGGTGTCCGTGGCTACGACGCTGAAGCGTTCAAAGTGCGGTCAGTTCGCCCTGCACGCCATGGCACTTCCCGGGAACCCCTACGACGGCACACGCTCAAAAAAATCATTCCTGCGATGGAAGACACTATCGGTGCCGAGATCGAGCGCATCCTCGCCGATGCCGGCTGCCGCGGCCACAACGCGCCGCAAAGCCACAAGTTCAGGGTCTTCACCGCCGGTCAGAAGCGACGCGTGACACCGGCCATCAAGCGCGAGATGCGGCGGCGATCGGCCGTCGAGCCGGTGATCGGCCACATCAAGAACGAACACAGAGTGGGCCGCAATTACCTCGCTCACACCCAAGGCGATGCGATCAATGCCATCCTGGCCGCAGCCGGCTACAACTTCTCCCTCCTGCTCGGTGGCTGAAGGCGTTTTTGTGGCTCTTGATCACCGCACTTCAGACCCCGCCGAAGCAGTTCGTCGCTTAGCCAATCAATTGTTCACGCTCGACAATAGAGCCCGCCGTGCCGGAAGGTGCGGCGGGCTGTTTGCGCTGGCAGTCAGCGCTGATCCCAAATAGGCGGCTTGCCGGCCCTGACCTAGTCTCCTGGGTACGCCGCGCGACCTCCATCGGTGACAGCCCAGAACGTAGATCCTCGACATCCCCTTGATGCTGCTTGCGCAGAGTTTCGACGTAACTCTCCTTCACATCAATCTTAAATCTGCTGCTCTCGCCCTTGGTGGCGAAGTCACCGGGCGTAACAGTATTCATTGCCCTGGCCCGGCCCATACCGGAGTGACCGGAGCCTCCAGGTGACATTCAAGCCGGACGGCAGTTTCATATGCCGTTCTTTTTCGGGTGACGACTGGAGAGAATGCCGCGACCATGTGAAGGCGCGCCTTGGCCCGTCCGACGACAGGCCCATTGCAGCATCTGAAGAACCCACCGTCGACGGTTCCGGCTTGGTGGACGAACAACGCCGCATCGACATTGCTGCTACCATCTGGGCCGAGACGGTACCGCTGCTTGGCACGCTTGGCGAACGCTATCTGGCGAGCCGTGGCCTTGCCTATTACGGCGAGGAAATCCGCTATCACGCTGGCCTCCGCATGATGGTCGCCATGATGACGGACGCCATCACGGGCGAACCGTGCGGTGTTCATCGTACCCTTTGCGCGCGTTGCGCATGCGGGCCCGCGCGAGGCAAAAAACTGAGTTAGCTATTGCGAAGCGGGGCGACCGGTACGACCGGCGATCAAATGCCCCCCGGGCATCAAGTCTTCGCAGCCTTTCATTCGGCTTACCGGTTCGCCCGCTTCGCGCGCATTTTTCCAATTGAAAATATGAGGGTCAGCCGTCCAGAGCCTTCCTGGCCACGATCTCCTCAAAGGCGGCGAAGCCGCTTCGTACTACCTTCGATTCAAAGTCGGTGTAGAAGGGAGCTATTAAACTAAGATTAGGACGCTTGCGGTTTCGAATATATGGTTCAAAGCGGCCATCGGCCTTTCTAGATCCTCTTTCGAACAATTCGCGGTATCTCCGCGGCGTTACACCGTGGAAATGCTCAAATTTGACGGACTCGTAAGCTTCGTATTTGCCACGGGACGCACCTTCTATTTGAATCGAATCCGAGTGCAAATCGCCTGCTAGGCTCTTCGGGTAAGGCTCCAAAAAGATCACCTTTTTGATGCCTGCTGACACAATGTGCTTGGCGCACATGTGGCACGGGAAAGTCGTGCAAAATAGTGTCGCATCAGCGACAGATAGCCCCAGCCTGGCCGCGTCAGAAATCGCTGACATTTCGGCATGGACTATCCGGCCATATTCGAGGGCATCCATAAATTGGGATTCCCTCACGGCTTCCTTGGCTGAGAATTCTTCAAAAGTAAGTGGAGAACCCGCCGCCGAGAAGATCTCAGCAAGGATTTCGCGTTTTCTGGAATCGTTTGAATCAACGGCGAGAGTGTATTCCCTTGCGTCGAAAGGCGGTTCATCGCACCAGTACGTGCCGCCCCGCGCCTTGGGCACTTCGTTTGAACCCATGCTTATGATTTCACCGGTGGGTCGAAATATGGCTGCTCCGACCTGGCGCGAAAGGTCGAGCGTTCTAAGCGCAGCGGCCTTCGCAGCAAACATTCCGTATTCGAGCTTCGTGGGAGAGAGTGCGTTGGACGAAAATAGTAGTTCCAGAAATCTATTGACCTGCCTGTCCGCTCCATCCTGTTCGACTGCATCGCTATTTACTATGAAGTCGGCATCGTGAAAGATTTTGGTCAGGCGCTGGCCATGAAGGTTCTTTTTCTCGTTTTCATCCCTCGAAACAAGCTCATGGGCCATGGTTCTTGATTCTGATTGGTCCGCAGTGCCGCGGTCATGGGCTATTCTATGCGAAAGATAGTCTACCCTTGATTTCTTGCTAGAGTATACAGAAATTTGGAAGAACAGCCTCCCATATACAGACCGCAAAAGGTCTATTTCTTCCTTTCTCTTAAATTGATGAATGATATAGACACGGTTCTGGTATGATATCTGCTTGTTCTTTTTAAATTCCTGCTCTCTCGTTCTGGCTATTTTAAATACAGTGTACGCGGCGAGCACCGAGTCATCTTTGAACTCCTCTCTAATTCTGTTTCCAAAGTCTATATAGCTATTTATCCGCCTGTCTGTCGGTTTTTTATCAAGAGGCAGATCAATCGATAAAGATTTTTTTAGGACATCAAAATAGTCGGTTACTTTGATGTCGAATACCTCATAGCCTGACGCTGCGAAAAATCGCCCTATACTAGAAATTACACCCGCTGTATCCACCCCTACTGGAGAAACAACACCAATGAAGATTTCTGGGCATTCCAATTTTTCTAGTGCATTTTGCACGTTAACGGTCCCTTAAAATTCTGGTAGCATGATTCTGGAAACCGGAGGAACGACCATGCATGGCAAGCTTGGCGTGAAAATAAATAGCGTGACAGTGACATCACGATACGTCGATGGGCTGATAGAGCGCAGCGGAGCCTACTACTCTGCATGGCTGAAACAGGATGGTCGCACCGAGGCTGTCAATCTCCCCCCCAAGGCTTCTGCCCGGACAGTGGTTGTTTCTGCCGGAACCTACCCAGCTAAGGCAAAATAAAACGGAGGGCCGAAGCCCGCCGCCATTTCATTTGCCGTGCTTGGTCGGATCAACCAGCTTATAGGTTGATCCTTTTGACGGCGTCGGGGGCAGAGGCTCATTGCGAACCACTGTCCTTTCGGGTCCTTTGCCACCGCGGGGGCCAATGATCTCATATTGACCAGAGCGCGGAGCGAGTTGGCCAGGCCGAAGGGGAGGAGACTTAGCCATTAGTCGTTACTCCTGTGGCTTGCTAAGGAAGCCTCAGGGCGCTAGTTACCGACCTGCCAGGGAGCGGACTCGCGGTCTTGTTCGTCCACTCGGCGCCACATTTACCGCGAGTACGCATGAAGACAGAGGCAGACGGCACGAATCACCGTCTGCCTCTTTTCTAGGCAGAAGCTGTTTAGCAAGTAAACAGGGCGCGCTATTCTTCACACAGGAATTAGCATCCAAATAGGTCAGCTCTGCTGCCTCCTGTATTCTAATGGCCGTCCACCAGGCGCCTTTCTCCTTTCAAGCCCCCCACAACATGACCAAAACCACACAACGCGCCTCAGCGCTGCAAATCGATAGACACGCAGCGGCAGGCCAAAGGGTTTTGGCCGGGGTGGCAAAGCTATGTCCAAGCGAAAGCCAAAAGCTTGCCGGCGATCTCCAGTCGCCTCTCACCCCCGGCTGCCGGGCCTATCCGGCGCGGCCTGAGAGGCCAACCGGAGAGAATGAAATGAACGCTCATGCAACCGTCACGGAAAGATCGGCCGAAACCTGGCAGTTCAGGTTGGGGGAGTGGATCACCCACCGTGACCAAGACATGCCGCCGCTGTTCTGTAGTTGTGTGCGTCAAGTTCTGCAAAAAATGGCGTGGCATTCAGCGGTGACGTTGGCGTGTCCGCCGCGCAGCCCCCGTGTTTAGCGGAGCGGCGGACATGGCGGCCGCGTCTCAGGCGGCTAGTGCCCTCAGGTTCTCCTTCTTGTGCTCGCGCAGATGATCCATGTTGAGGTAGCGGGTCGCCTCGAGCCAGTTCTCGTGGATCTCCACCGCCAATGCCCGAACCAGCCGCAAACAGCTCTCTGCAGCGTCCTTTGCTTAGGCGCGGAACCATACGGAGCGATACGGGAAGATTTCTGATTTTAGCCCGCGAAAAAGACAATCAAATCAAACGTCTCAATACATCCTCCGGGCCCACCAAAATTATTCAATATCAACCAGTTATGGTCAACTTCGCTTAGAAGTGGGCCCATCTAGATTCTCTATGCCCCAGGAGTCAGGTGCATCGACTCAATCCATCAGCGGGAAGGGCGAGTTATGCCTTAAGTTCTATTGTCGTCCTGTTCGTCAGTCAGGTTTGTGCAGCGATGTATAGTCCAGCTATTTGAAGGCTGGAAAGACCCTTGGGCGACGCGTGCGGTAAAAGGCGGTAACGGCGTGCGAATGGGATGGTTGGCGCGACCGATCGAGAATGTCACCGAGACAAAGTAAGCTGGTGTCAATACCAGCATCGGTCACTTCTGCCGAACCGCAATTGTGAGCCGGAGACGACTTAGGTCGGCCGCCGCGTGGACGACCGCTTTGCGCCTACTTGCGC
>NZ_RZSW01000292.1:0-7690 GCF_003997375.1 Mesorhizobium sp. M5C.F.Ca.IN.020.29.1.1
GTTCCCGCATATGTCGGTCGAGGCCAACATCGCCTTCCCGCTCAAGGTGCGCAAGAAATCGTCGGCAGAGATCAAACGACGTGTCGGCGAGATGATCGAGCGCGTCGGGCTGAAGGGCCACGAGAAGAAACTGCCGTCGCAGCTTTCCGGCGGCCAGCAGCAGCGCGTGGCGCTGGCACGCGCGCTGGTGTTCGAGCCGGGCGTGCTCCTCCTCGACGAGCCGTTCTCGGCGCTCGACAAGGGCTTGCGCGGCCAGATGCAGGCCGAGATGAAGCGGCTGCACCAGGAGACCGGCACCACCTTCGTCTTCGTCACCCATGACCAGAGCGAGGCGCTGGCGCTATCGTCGCGCGTTGCCATCTTCAACCACGGCAAATTGCTGCAGGTTGGCGCGCCTGACGAGGTTTACGACCGGCCGGCCAGCCGCTTCGTCGCCGAGTTTCTCGGCGAGATCAACATGCTGCCGCTGAAGGGCGTGCGCAACGCCGACAACGGCGCCACCGGCCTATGCGAAGATCGCACCATCACGCTGCGCGGCAATGCAAGCGCCGTCGGCAGCAACGCCATCCTGGCGATCCGGCCCGAATACATGTCGATCGCGCCCGAAGCGGCCGCCGGCGAGAACGGCATCGCCGCGACTGCGGTCGCTTCGACCTATCTCGGTGCCGCGACTCGGCTCGATCTCACGACGCGCCAGGGCGCCAAGGTGACGGTCTCGGTGCCGAACGAGGTCGCAGCGTCGGCACTCAGCAAGGGCAATTCCGTGTGGCTGACATGGCCGGCGGAAAAAGGTTTCCTCCTTCCGGACGGAGGACAATGACGATTGGCGTGGCGACGCTGAATTCGCCAAGCTGACTTTCGGGAAGTATCAACGACAAAAAAGGGGAACTGACATGACAAACAATTCAAAGATGAGCGAAACCAAGAAACACTCTATCGAGACGCTGTCCGCCAGGGCAGCGCGCGGTGAGATCTCGCGCCGGCAGTTCACGCAGCTGGCCGCACTCGTGCTGGCCGGCACGCCGATCCTGCTGCGCTCGACCGGCGCGTTTGCGCAAGCCAAGGAACTGGTGCTGGTCAATTGGGGCGGCGACGCCATCACCGCCTATGATGCGGCCTATGGCCAGGCCTTCACCAAGGAGACCGGCATCACCGTCAAGATGGATGGCTCCGGCCCGACAGAAGGCGCGATCGCGGCGCAGTTCAAGAGCGGCGCCCCGACCTGGGACCTGGTCGACGTCGACCCGTTCTCGGCCATCACCCTCGGCGCCCAAGGCATGCTCGAGCCGATCGACTATTCGATCGTCGACAAGAAGAAGATGCGCGAGGGCTTCGGCTGGGAGCACGCCGCCTCGACCTATTTCTTCTCCTATGTCATCGCCTATGATTCCGAGAAATTCGGCAGCCAGGCACCGACCGGGATGGCCGATTTCTTCGACGTGACGAAATTCCCCGGCAAGCGCTCGCTCTACAAATGGGGCGTGTCGAGCTGGGAAGCGGCACTGCTCGCCGACGGCGTCGCGCCTGCCTCGCTCTACCCGCTCGATCTCAAGCGCGCGCATGACAAGATCGCCGCCTTCAAGGAAAACGTCGTGGCCTATTGGGGCGGCGGCGCCGAAAGCCAGAGCGTGCTGCTCGATGGCGAGGCTTCGATGGCGATCGTCTGGTCGACTCGGGCGTCGCTGATCGAGCAGGATTCCGGCGGCAAGATCAAATTCATCTGGGACCAGGGCCTGATCTCGCCCGGCGCGCTCGCGGTGCTCAAGGGCAATCCTGGCGGCAAGGACGCGGCGATGAAGTTCATCGCCAGCGCCCAGGATCCGGAAAAGCAGCTCATTATGTTCGACAAGCTCGGCCAGGGTCCGGCCAACCCGGCCGCCGACGCGCTGATCCCCGCCGACAAGAAGCGCATCAACCCGGTCGACCCCGAAAACATGAAGAAGCAGATCGCGCTCGACATGGAGTGGTACGCCAAGAACTACGGGGCCGCACTCGACGAATACACGAAGATCATCTCCGCCTGATAGGACCGGGACAACCGGGGCCGAGATGAAAGCATATCTCTCCGACAGGATGGGCGCGGCGCTGTTGATGGCGCCGCTGCTCCTGTTCCTTGGCGCTGCCTATGCCTGGCCATTTTTCGGCGTCGTCAATTGGAGCTTCACGCTGCCAGAGCCGGGGCTCGGGCAATATGGCACGCTGCTTAGCGACCCGCTGGTTCAGTCGGTGTTTGTCCGCACGCTGCGCATCGCCGCGATCGTCACGATTGTTTCGGTTGCCGCTGCCTATGCCATCACCGTGGTCTGGGTGCGCGGCACGCCGGCGCAGCGCGTAATGGCCGAATTCTGCATCCTGGTGCCGTTCTGGATCTCGGTGCTGACGCGCGCCTTCGGCTGGGTGGCGCTGCTTTCCAATCGCGGCCTGTTCAATACCTGGCTGCAGGCGATCGGCTTCATCTCAGAACCGCTGACGCTGGTACGCAACGAATTCGGCGTCATCGTCGGCATGACGCATTTCCTTATCCCCTTCGCCGTGTTTCCACTGGCGTCGTCGATGCGCAGCCTTGACGACCGCGTCCTGCTGGCGGCGCGCGGGCTCGGCTCCAGCCGTATGCGCACCTTCTGGTCGGTGTTCGTGCCCATGACCCGCTCCGGCATCATCGGCTCGGCGCTAATCGTCTTCGTGTTTTCGCTGGGCTTCTTCGTGACGCCGGCGATCCTCGGCGGCGGCCGCAGCGTGATGGTCGCCGAGCTGATCTATCTCCGCATCTTCCAGAGCCCGGACTGGGGCCTGGGGGCGGCGATCAGCGTCGTACTGGTGCTGTTCGTCGGCGCGCTGATGGCGCTGGTGTTCCGCTATGTCAGACCGAAGCAGCTGATCTGATGCCGACCTACCGCCCCGGCCCCGTCTCGCTGGTCCTCGCCGCCCTGGTTGCGCTATTTCTGCTGTTGCCGCTGCTTGCCGTCATCCCGGTGTCGCTGACGCCGACCCGCATGCTTGCAATGCCGTCAGGCGAATTGTCGCTGCGCCATTACCGGGCGCTGATCGAGGATCCGCGCTGGATCAACTCGATCCTGCTCTCGATCAGAATCGGCGTCGTCAGCAGCGCCTTTTCCACCGTGCTGGCGCTGTGCTTCAGCCTCGGTGTGTGGATGTTCCAGCCGCGCTTTACCGCTGCACTCGTCGGGTTCGTGCTGCTGCCGATGGTGGTGCCGCCTGTGGTCTCGGCGATCACGCTCTACTTCCTGCTGACCTCGATCTCCGGCGTCAGCTCGTTCTTCGGCTATGACACCTGGCTCGGTGTCGCCATGGCGCATGCGGTGATGACGGTGCCCTTCGCCACAGTGCTGATCCTGGTGTCGCTCAGCCAGCTCGACCGGCGCATCGACCTTGCCGCTCGCGGCCTCGGCGCCACCGTGTGGGAGCGCGCCACCCGCATCATCATGCCCAACATCAAATTCGGCATCGTCACCGCAGCCCTCCTGTCCTTCGTGCTGTCCTGGGAAGAGATCGGCGTCACGCTGTTCATCACCTCGGTCAACGCCATCACGCTGCCCAGGCTGATGTGGATGGGCCTGCGCGACAACATCGACCCGGCGATCGCCGCCCTTTCGGTGATCCTGATCATCATCACGGTGCTGGTGCTGGCGGCGCGCAGTGTTGTGGTCAGGCTGCGCCGGCCGAATTAGGATACAAGGTCTGGCTGCAGACGCGAATGGCCGCACCACGTTGCCGCTAAGTGATGGACCTCCGGTGAGGATCGGTCACCGGAAAGAACCCAAGGGGTTGCAGCCGGTCGATGAGAGCCTCGGTGCCATTCTCCTTTGCGAAGGCCAGTTCACTATCGGTGATCCCTGTAAAGGTCAGGAGCTCGACCTGCCCTGAAGGCAATTGGAAGCCCGTCGGCAAAGAGGCGGGGCGCGAAAGGATCACATTTCTGATGAGGCAGTTTTCCTTTCCGTTGATCGGCGAGCGGATTGGAATGCGATCGCCCTCGGTCAATGGCTGACCGCCCGGGAAATGGCCCACGTCGAGCAGCAGGTCGAAAGCCAGCAGGTTTTGCAGGCATTGGGTTGCCCAATCGCCGCGCTCCGCGGATGCAAAAATGAACTCGATGCCAGCCCCTGATTGAGAGGCAGGATCGTAGCCGTCGCTTTCCTCGTGCCACGGATTTGAGTGACCCGAAGTGACGTAGAGCCAGAACGGCCTTTGTGGCGTCGGTGCGAACTCAAATACGCCGTAAAACGGCCACGTGGGATCGATCTCTTTGACACCGAACCTTTGCGCAAACAACCCAGACGAAAGCGTAAAGATGCCGCGTTGCTCTCCGCCGAAGAGGGTTGGATAGATTTTCTCTTCCCGGATCCGCCAGACTTCCTCCAGGTCCATGGACGCCCCCGAACTTGCCTGGTGAGTCCAGGTTGGCGAAGCTTGTCAGAACTTATGGAACGAAAATAGTCCTGGAACATGTTTGGCGAGCCCGGCAAGCTTCGACTGCAGTCGACGATGGCGCCTGGGCACTCGGTCGGACAACTGGCCGAGCCATGTCAACGCGTCACTCTATCCCATCGCGTAGCGGATTGTCTTGGACAGACGGCTAAGGAATGCCGGTCTAGACGATGCGTCGAGCTTCCACGACAGCACCGCCGTCGCCATTTTCCGTGGCAACACCCCGACTGACAGGAACCAGGCGGCAAGGACGGCGCGCCGCCGCAGGGACGCGGTCATTTCGAGGCTGGCGACGGCGCCCGCCGCCCCGAGCGCCAGCCGGAAATCATTGGCCACGGGATGCCGGCGTCTGTCTGCGCACAGCGACGCCAGCCGCTCTTCCAGATGGACCGGATCGTGGCGGACCGCCTCCGACGGCACGATTGTTAAGCCGATCCCGGAGGCTTGATCCGACAGCGCCTGCATGCGGCGGAAATCGTGGGTTACCCTCCAGCGCGCCCGCTCGGCGAGCTTTTCACCGAAGACCGAATGGTTGGCGCCGTGGATCCTGTAGGCGCCGACGCATTCCTCAATGGACTGGACGTGCCCGTACATAGGCGCCAGCGTTGCAAGATAGCCGTCGGCGCCCTGGCGGAACTCCGGCTCTGGAATCGGCATGATCGATTCCAGGGTTGTGCGGTCAAAGGCCAGCCCGCTGGTTACGGTTGTCTGGTAGCGGCCCTTGTGCAGAAGTTTCGGCATGACGTCGCCGCTGTCGAACGGCAGTTCGGGCGGCGGAAAGACGTCCTTGATGCGTTGCCGCTCGTCGACGATATGCAGCCTGGACTGCACCTGGGCCGTTGCCGCATCCCAGGTGTCGACGATCGTGGAAACAGCGGTCGGATAGAGGTAGTCGTCGGCGTCGAGGAACAGGACGATCTTGCCCGAGCTTGCCGCAAAGCCGGTGTTGAACGCGGCGGCATGCCCGCCATTTTGCACTCGCGGGCATGCGACGATCTCGTCGCGATAGGATTCTATGATTGTCGTGGAATTGTCCTGGGATGCATCGTCGACGACGACGACTTCGACATCCGCGTAGTCCTGCTCCAGCGCGCTATCAATGCTGCGTTTGAGGAAACGCGCGTAATTGTAGTTCGGGATGATGATTGATACCGGAATCCTCGGTTCAGACTGCATCGCGTTCGACCTCGCATCTTGCTTTGGTTCGGCAAAGCCCGCTCACGGGCCGCCCCCTCTTCAAGCGCGACGAGTTCCTGAGAGGAAGCATGCGCCTTCCGTCAGGAGACGGGTCACGTCTCTTGCGACTTCGTAGCGAGGCCGCCATGCCTTCGAGGGCTGCCGCCTTGGTCAAGGTTGTGGTCGGCGGCAGCAAAAGCTCCGACGGTTTCGGCCGCTCGCAACCGAGCCCGACGGAAATGTCTCGCCTTCGGTCGCGATCAGGTCGGGATCGAAGTGGACGGGTGCCTTGAAGGCATGGCGGATACTGGCCATCAAATACGGCTGGAGCAAGCCCCGCGCCAACAACAAGACTCACAAGCTTGTTACATTCGAGGCTAGCGCGCAGCGGCGTGGCCTGTGGATAATCGCAGATGTTAGAGATTGGCCGCGGCTAGTCCGAAGCCGGCGGCAGCCGGCTTCGGACTATGACCATGCAGCCTGACAATCAGGCGGCCTGCAGCCCTGGCAGCGACAGGTCAGCTTCCTCCGGCAAGTCGCCGGCCATTGCTGCGGCAAACTTGGTCTGGTTGAGTTCCCCTTCCCAGCGCGCCACGACCACGGTCGCCACCGCATTGCCGACGAAGTTGGTCAGCGCCCGGCATTCCGACATGAAGCGGTCGACGCCGAGGATCAAAGCCATGCCGGCGACCGGCACCGTGGGTACGACCGAGAGCGTCGCGGCGAGCGTGATGAAGCCGGCGCCGGTGATGCCGGCGGCACCCTTGGAGCTCAGCATGGCAACGGCGAGCAGCAGGATCTGGTCGCCGAAGGTGAGCGGCGTGTCGGTCGCCTGCGCTATGAACAAAGCGGCCAGCGTCATGTAGATGTTGGTGCCATCGAGGTTGAAGGAATAGCCGGTCGGGATGACCAACCCAACCACCGAGCGGTTGCAGCCGGCGCGCTCCATCTTGGACATCAGTCCCGGCAGTGCCGCTTCCGAGGACGAGGTGCCGAGCACCAGCAGCAGCTCTTCCTTGATGTAGCGGATCAGCGCCAGGATCGAGAAGCCGTTGTAGCGGGCAACGGCGCCAAGCACCACCAGCACGAACAGCAGCGCGGTCAGATAGAATGTGCCGATCAGCATGGCGAGGTTGGCGATCGAGCCGATGCCGTATTTGCCAATGGTGAAGGCCATGGCGCCGAAGGCGCCGATCGGCGCGGCCTTCATCAGAATGGCGACGAGGCGGAAGATCGGCGTGGTCAGTGCCTGCAGGAAATCGACGACCGGACGGCCGCGGTCGCCGACCATGGCCAAAGCGACACCGAACAGCACCGAGAAGAACAGCACCTGCAGGATGTCGCCCTTCGCGAAGGCGCCGGTGATCGTGTCGGGGATTACATTCATCAGGAAGCCGACAATGCTGGTGTCGTGCGCCTTTTCGGCATAGGTCGCCACCTTGGTGGCGTCGAGCGTGGCCGGATCGATATGCATCCCGGCACCCGGCTGGACGACGTTCGACACGACGAGACCGACGACAAGCGCCAGCGTCGAGAACACTAGGAAATAGATCATCGCCTTGCCGGCGACGCGGCCGATCTTCTGCAGGTCGGCAACGCCGGCGATCCCAGTCGCCACCGTCAGGAAGATCACCGGCGCGATCACCATCTTCACCAGCTTGATGAAGGCGTCGCCGAACGGCTTCATCGCCTCACCGGTTTCGGGATAGAAGTGGCCGAGAAGCACACCGGCGGCGATCGCCGCCAGCACCTGCACATAGAGATGCCGGTAGAAGGGAAGTTTGCCGCGCGGCTCGGCGGCAGCGAGTACTGTCTGCATGACGTCCTCCATTGTGCTCCGATCGAAAGCTCGACCTCCCGGAGCAATTGCATTGACCTCCAGCAGTCTCGCGACCGCTGAATTCGTGTTTGCAACTGCCGTGCCAGACTGCGTGGAAGAGAATTTCCCTATGATTTTATTGAATATTCTCGAAATCGAGGTTTCGTTTCGCGCATAGAAAGTGCGGATATTCGCATAGCCGAATTGTGCTTTGTGCGAAAACATGCACAAATGGCTAATCTGTCT
>NZ_RZSW01000293.1:0-7655 GCF_003997375.1 Mesorhizobium sp. M5C.F.Ca.IN.020.29.1.1
ATCTTGGTATAGGCATGCTGCGGATTGACGAAGATCGCTTCCGCCTCGCCCTCCTCGACGACTTCGCCGTAGCGCATGACATAGACGCGGTCGGCAAAGCGCCGGACAATACCGAGGTCGTGGGTGATGAAGACGATCGCCATGCCGAGCTTGCGCTGCAGTTCGGCGAGCAGCATGAGGATCTGCGCCTGGATCGTCACGTCGAGCGCCGTCGTCGGTTCGTCTGCTATCAGAATGTCGGGATCGTTGGCCAGCGCCATGGCGATCATGACCCGCTGGCGCTGGCCACCCGACAATTCGTGCGGATAGGATTTCATCCGCCGCTCGGGATCGGGAATATGAACCAGCCGCAAGAGCTTGAGCGCCTCCTCGCGTGCTTGCGCCGCGCCAAGTCCGCGATGCCGGCGGATCGGTTCGATCAACTGATTGCCGATCGAATAGAGCGGATCGAGCGAGGTCATCGGCTCCTGGAAGATCATGCTGATCTTGCGGCCGCGGATCTGATTGAGCTCGGACTTGCTTAGGGTCAAAAGGTTGCGGCCGCGATAGTCGACGACGCCTGTCGCCTCGCCGTTCGAGGCCAGCAGGCTCATCGCCGCCATCATCGTCTGGCTCTTGCCGGAACCGGATTCGCCGACCACGGCAACGGTTTCGCCTGCATTGACGTGGATGTTGATGCCTTTGACGGCTTCGACCGCGCCATCGAGCGTGCGAAAGCGGACCCGAAGGTCCTTGACGCTGAGGATCGTTTCGCAAGTGTCCATCTCAACGATCCCTGGGGTCGAGAGCATCGCGCAGGCCGTCGCCGACGAAGTTCAGCGCGAACAGCGTCGAGACGAGGAAGAAGGCAGGGAACAAAAGCAGCCAGTTGGCGGTGCCGATGTTCTTGGCGCCGGTCGAGATCAGCACGCCCCAACTGGTCATCGGTTCCTGCACGCCGAGCCCGAGGAAGGACAGGAAACTCTCCAGGATGATGACATGCGGCACCAGCAGCGTCATGTAGATGACCACCGGGCCAAGCAGGTTGGGAATGACGTGGCGGATCAGGATGCCGCGTTGACCGACGCCCATCGCCTCCGCGGCCTGGACGTATTCCTGCCGCCGGATCGACAGCGCTTGGCCGCGCACGATTCGCGCCATGTCGAGCCACAGCACGGCGCCGACCGCCAGGAACATCAGCACGAAGTTCCGGCCGAAGAACACCACCAGCATGATGACGAAGAAGATGAACGGCAGCGAGTAAAGCACATCGACAATGCGCATCATCACCTCGTCGACCTTGCCCCCGGCAAGGCCGGCCGTAGCACCGTAGAGCACGCCGATGACGCCCGCGACAACCCCGGCGAGCAGGCCGATGGCCAGCGAGATGCGCCCGGCCATCAGCGTTCGCGATAGCAGATCGCGGCCGGTATTGTCCGTGCCGAACAGGAAATATTGCTGCCTGATCGAAGCGCTCATCACCGCTTCAAGGCCGTCAGGCGATTTACCCTCGATCTTTGTATCGTCGAAAGCATCCGAACGGTCGAGATAGCGGACATTGCGGTCGTCGATCGGCTTGGGCGATGTGACGGTGACGAAGATGCGGTTGCCTTCCTGCCGCCACTCCTTGATGTCGACACGCATGCGCTTGATCGCCTCATTGAGCGCGGTTTCTATCATGTCGGCCTTCGGATAGGCCGAGAAGCTCGGCGGCGTGCGCACATGGTCGGCGTAGATGGTGGTGTATCGATGCGGCAGCAAAGACGGCCCGAACACGCTGATTACGGCGATAAAGGCAAGATAATACAGGCTGAACATGGCGGCGCGATTGGCCTTGAGCCGTGCCCAGGCATCGCCCCATAGGGAGCGGCCGACGACGGCCGGAGCGGTGGCTGCGATGTCAGTCATAGCGCACCCTCGGATCGACGAAGGCATACATGACGTCGACGATCAGGTTGAAGACGATGGTGAACAGCGCGATCACCACCACTGTGCCCATGACCAGCGTGTAGTCGCGGTTAAGCGCGGCATCGACGAAATAGCGGCCGATCCCGGGAATAGAAAAGATCGTCTCGACGATGATCGAACCGGTGAGGAGCGCCGCCGCCGCTGGGCCGGTAAAGGAGACGATCGGCAGTATGGCGCCGCGCAGCGCATGCTTGACGATAACCGACCAGTCCGACAGGCCGAGCGCGCGTGCGGTGCGGATGTGGTGAGAGCGCAACGATTCGATCATCGAGCCGCGCATCAGGCGAGCGACGATGGCGATCTGCGGCAAGGCGAGCGTCAGCACCGGCCCGACTTTGTTGAGCAAGGCGCCATCGCCCCAGCCGCCGATCGGCAGCAGTTTCCAGGTCAGGCCGAACACAAGCTGGATCACCGGGGCGATGACGAAAGTCGGGATGGTGCTGCCGGCGGCGGCCAGCGCGATCACCGAGTAGTCGGCAAACTTGTTCTGATTGAGCGCGGCAACAGTGCCGAGGAGGCCGCCGAGCAGCAGTGCCAGGATCAGGGCCGAGGCGCCGATCTGGATTGAAACGGGCAGGCCCCTGGCAAACAATTCGGTGACGGTGAAATCCGGCATGTTGTAGCTCGGACCGAAATTGCCGCGCAGCAGATTGCCGAGATAATGGACATATTGCAGCCAGAGCGGGTCGTTGAGGCCGAACTGCGCTTCAAGATTGGCCTTGATCTCGGGGCTGAGGCCCCGCTCCTGATTGAACGGGCCGCCAGGCGCGACACGTATCAGGAAGAACGCCATGGTCACGATGACGAACAGCGTCGGGATGGCGGTCAGGAGCCGCCGGAATACGTATCGTAGCATCGGTTCCCCGCTTTGCTAGCAAACCGGAGCCGCCGCCGCTAACGCATGACCCGAACCGAAGGTTCGGAAAGGATCACGCGCAAAATCAAGCGTTACAGCGCCCTTTGCACGTCCTGAAGGACGCGCGGCGCTGTAAAGGCGGCAGTCCGGCCAAGGAGATCAGTCCTTGGAGATGAAGCGGGACGGATGCACGTCCATAACGTTATCCTCGAAGCCATGAAGCTTCGGAGAAACGATATCCTTGTAGCTATAGTAGAGAAGCGGGATGTTGCCGACCTCGTCGACTAGGATGCGCTCGGCCTCGGCGAGTTCTTTCATGCGCTGTTCGGGCTTGCCGCCGGCGGCCGCCGCCTCGTCCATGGCCTTCTCGAATTCCGGGCTGTTGTAGCCCGAATAGTTGTTGCCGCTTGCCTTGCGGGAGATGCCGAGGAAGGTTTCCGGATCCTTGTAATCGGCAATCCAGCCAGCACGCGCCACGTCATAGTCGCCCTTCTGCTCAAGGAAGGAGTAGTGGGTCTTGGTGTCGGTGTTGAGCAGCGTGACTTCGACGCCGAGCGGCTTCAACTGCTCCTGGATGGCGACCGCAGTGTTCTTGTGGTTTTCCGACGTGTTGTAGCGGATTTCCATCTTCAGCGGTTTCTCGGGGGTATAGCCAAGCTTCTCGAGTACCTTCTTGGCCTCATCCTCGCGGTCGATCTGCGACATATCCGCGTATTTGGCCATTGCCGGCGTATAGCCCTCAATGCCTGGAGGCACCATCGAATAGCCGGGCAGCATCGAGTTCTGCCAGACCTTTTCGGCAAGGAAATCGCGGTCGACTGCCATGGAGATGGCGTTGCGCAGTTCGACGTTGTCCCACGGTGCCTTGTCGGTCTTGATCGCAAAATAGTAGGTGCCGAGGTAAGGCCCGACGCGAATCCGATCGCCAAACTTGGCCTTGAGGTCGGCGAGCTGCTCGGTCGGGAGGTCGTCGTAGCTGTCGAGTTCGCCGGCCTCAAAGCGCTTCATCGCCGACGAACGATCTTCGGTCGGGATGTAGTTGACGACGTCGAGCTTGACGGTCGCAGCGTCCCAGAATTTCGGATTCTTGACCAGTTTGATGTGGTCGTTGGGAACCCACTCCGCCAGCGTATAGGCGCCGTTGGAGACCAGATTGCCCGGCTTGATCCAATCGGCGCCGAGCTTTTCCATTGAGGCCTTGTTGACCGGATAGGCCGCCTGGTGGGTCAGCATTTCGAGGAAATAGGGCGTGGGCGCCTTCAGCGTCACTTCCAGCGTATTTGCGTCGATTGCCTTGACGCCCATCTCCTCGGGCTTGGCCTTCTTGGTGTTCACCTCCTCGGCATTCTTCACGGGATAGAGCATCGAAGCGTATTCGGCGCCGGTGGCCGGGTCTTCCAGCCGTTGGAAAGCGTAGACGAAGTCATCTGCCGTGACCGGAGCACCATCCGACCAGACGGCGCCCTTGCGCAGCTTGAAGGTGTAGACGGTGCCGTCGTCCGATACTGTCCAGCTTTCGGCGGCGCCCGGGATGAGGTTCGCCTTTGCGTCCTGCATGGTCAGCCCCTGGAACAGGTCACGCAAAATATTTGCTTCGTAAATTGTCGAAGTCTTGTGCGGGTCGAGCGACTCCGATTCGGCGGCGGTGCCGCGGTTATAGACGACCTCGGCGAAGGCCGGCGTGTAGAACGTGCCGGCAGCCAAGGCCATGGTTGTGGCGAACACCGTCGCCTTCAGCATATTTTTCAGCATGGAGTTCTCCCTGTCGAGGCGGCCGTTCAGCTGCGCCTCTTGAGTGTTGACGCCCCGAAACCGATTAGATGGCCCCTTTGAGCGCGCCGCCGGTTCCCTTTCCGGCAGCTGGTGGCCAAACAGTAACGTGGCGATTTTTTATTTCAACAGACTCGTTAGGTCACCCTAAGTAAGGCGCAACGACAGGCCACTTCGTGACCGGCAGAACAGCGGCTTGCCTCGTTTCCCATTTCAAGCCTTCGTTTCCGGCCAGAAACTTGTCGTCGATTCCACTTTGCCGAAATGTCTTAATGCGTCTTTAAACAACGATGGGTTATATTTTTCGTGAGCTTCGGTATGTCTCGATGGGCGAAGGACATGAACCGCGAAGAAAGTAATACAATCTCTATAGAGCGTCATAAATCGCGCCGTGTAAGACTCACATTACGTCAGTTTAGAGAGCAGTCCGGAACTTCCGCTGTTGAGTTCGCGCTGCTTTCGCCGATTTTTATCTTACTTTTGCTCGGAATGGTTGCGTATGGTATCTATTTCGGGGCAAGCCACTCCGTGCAGCAAATTGCGGCGGACGCCGCCCGCACGGCGATTGCCGGGCTGAACGAAGGCGAGCGCCAGGCGCTGGTGACCAGTTTCGTCAACAACAATGCCGGCGGATATCCATTCGTCAAATCCGACAAGCTGACCTATCAGGCCAAGGACAGCACAGCCGACGGAAACCAGTTCGTCGTGTCCGTCCAATATGATGCTCGTAACCTGCCGGTCTGGAACCTGTTCCCGGCACTGCCCATGCCTGGAACCACGATCTCACGCCAGTCGACAATCCGGGTTGGAGGCATCTGAATGTCGGAACCCTTGCTGGAGAGGATCGGCCGGGTCACCCACTCAATGCTTGGCGACCTGAAGGCGAACTTCACCGTCATGACGGCGCTGTGTGCACCGTTCGCGCTGGCGCTGGCCGCCTTCGCCATCGACGAAGGCTCGATCTACACGGAGCGCCGGGAAGCGCAGGCAATGACCGATCTGGCGGCAATCACCGCCGCCTCCAACATCAACAACATTGAGGCCGCGGTGGTGACCACGCTCGGCGACAATGGAATGCCTGGTATCGTGGTTCAGAAGGCAGGACAGACGATCGCCCCGGCCCTCGGAAAAACCGTCGTGTCGGTCACCGCCGGCCGATACTCACCAGAGTCGTCGCTCGGCGTCGACAAGCGCTTCGAGGCCGGCAAGACGCCGTACAATGCCGTCCATGTCGCGCTGAAAAAGATTCCTGCCCGCTATTTCGCAAGTTCGCTTATTCCTACGCCGGTCATCGGCACCGAAGCCCTTGCCAGCGTCACGCCACAGGCGATGTTCTCGGTCGGGTCCAGGCTTCTCAGCGTCAATGGCGGCATCCTGAACTCGCTTCTCAGCGGCCTCCTGGGCACTAACATCTCGCTCAGCGTCATGGACTATAACGCCCTGATCTCGGCCGATGTGAATGTGCTTTCGTTCGTCGACGCTCTTGCCGTCCAGTTGCAACTGACAGGCGTCAGCTATTCAGACGTGCTGGCATCAAAAGCGACCGTGGGCCAGGTAGCCACGGCCCTGGCTAACGTTTCAACGGTTGGCAGCAGCAGCAAGCTCGTTCTGCAGACAATCGCGTCCAGAGCCACCAGCACGGTCAAAATCCCACTCAAGCATCTTGTCGACCTTGGATCAATTGGCCAGTTGGGCCTCGGACAAAAGCCGGCTGGCCTTTCCGTCGATGCAAGCGCCATGGGCATGCTGACCACCGCCGCTGCACTGGCCAACGGTTCGAACCAGGTCCAGGTCAATCTCGGGGCCACCATTCCGGGGCTTACCTCGACCACGCTTGCCGTAGCCATCGGCGAACCGGCGCAATTCTCGCCATGGCTGACAATCGGCGAGAAGGGCGCCGTGGTGCGTACGGCACAGACGCGGATCAAGCTGGTGGCATCCGTCGGCATCGACAATTCGAATCTTGGTGGCGGTATCAGCCTGCTGGCCGTCAAACTGCCGCTGCATGTTGAGGTGGCCTCCGCCGAAGCCAGGCTGACCGACATCAGCTGCGCGACAGGGCACCCCGACAGTTTGAAGGTTACCATTGCCGCACGTCCGGGCCTTGCCTCGCTGCACCTTGGCGCCAGCGATGCCGACAACAGCCCCTCCGCCTTCGCCGATTTCAGCAACCCACAGTCGTTTCAAAATGCCGAAATCGCGCAGGTCAGCGTGAAGCTTCTGTTTCTCACCCTGAATCTGATCGGCGTGAATGGGTCTGCGGCCTTTGAGATCGCCAACAACGATCCGACGATACTGACCTTCAACAGCACCGAAATCGCAAACAAGACGATAAAAACCGCTTCCACGAAAAACCTGACGCAATCTTTCACCACGTCGCTGGTCAGCAATTTGTCGCTTTCGGTCAGTGCGCTGGGCCTCGGGCTTGATGTAACCGCCCTGCTTGGAACGGTGAAGCCGGCAGTGGTGGCGCTGCTGAACGGCGTGACGGCGCCGGTCGACGAATTGGTTTACAATGTGCTTGCGGCACTGGGCGTGCATGTCGGCGAGGCAGACGTCCGGGTCATGGGCGCGACTTGCGGGCGCTCCGTGCTCGTTCAATGAGGACCAAGTAGAGAGGTCAGCCGGCTCGTCCGAGAAAACAGCTCAAGGGCGGCAGCGACAGAATTTTTTCCTGCAAGGCGGCACCAGCGCCAAGATCGATCGTCTCTGCGACATCGATATCCTGCGGCAACGGCCAACTGGCCGGCTCGTCGGCGAAATTGAAAACGCAGAGCAGCTTCTCGCCGTCGCCTTCACGAATGAAGGCAAGGACTTCGCCCTCGGCATCGAGGAACCGGATCGAGCCCCGAACCAGCGCCGCATGCCGCTTGCGCAAGGCGAGCATGGCTCGGTAACTGGCCAGAACTGACTTCTCCTCGCCGTTCTGGACATCGACCGCGCGGGCGCGATGGCTGTCAGGGATCGGAAGCCACGGCCTGCCGGTGGAAAAACCGGCATTGTCGGCGCCTTTCTCCCAGACCATCGGCGTGCGGCATCCATCCCTGCCCTTGAATCCCGGCCAGAAGCGGATGCCGTAAGG
>NZ_RZSW01000294.1:0-7653 GCF_003997375.1 Mesorhizobium sp. M5C.F.Ca.IN.020.29.1.1
CTGTCATTCGGAGGCAACGCGGCGGGCAAGCAGAGACAATAAGAACAACCGAGGGAGGGACAGGTGGCAAAAGCACCACGGACAACGGCCCCCGCGAAAGCGAGGGCCAAAACTGCCGCAAAACCGGCCAGCTCCGACAAGCCAAAGGCGCCGACGGCCAAAGCCGTTGCCAAAGCGGCACCGACATCGACTTCGAAGCCGGGTCCGGCCGAGAGATTGCCGAAAGCAGTTGGCGCCGGATCGCCGGAAAGGCCTTGGCTCAAGAGCTACCCGAAGGTCGTTCCTGCTGAGATCGGCGCCCTGCCCTTCGGCTCCATCGGCGATCTGCTCGCCGACGCCTGCAAGCAGTATGCCAGCCGGCCGGCCTTCACCTGCATGGGCAAGACCATCACCTATGCGGAAGTCGAGCGGCAATCGGCCGCCTTCGCCGCCTATCTGCAGTCTACGGGACTGCAGAAAGGCGCACGCGTGGCGGTGATGATGCCGAACGTGCTGCAATATCCGGTGGCGATGATGGCAGTGCTGCGTGCCGGCTATGTCGTGGTCAACATCAACCCGCTCTACACGCCGCGCGAGCTGGAACATCAGCTCAGGGATTCAGGCGCTCAAGCCATCGTCATTCTCGAAAATTTCGCCAACACCTTGCAGGCGGTGATCGCCAAAACGGCTGTCAAGCATGTCGTGGTCGCGGCGATGGGCGACATGCTTGGCGGCCTGAAAGGAACGATCGTCAATCTCGTCGTGCGCCGCGTGAAGAAGATGGTCCCGGCCTGGTCGCTGCCGGGCCATGTCAAGTTCAACGCCGCGTTGAAAGCAGGCACCGGCATGAATTTCAAGCCGGTGAAGGTCGCTGCCGACGATGTCGCCTTCCTGCAATATACCGGCGGCACCACCGGCATCTCGAAGGGCGCGGTACTGCTGCACAGCAACGTGCTGGCCAATGTGGCGCAGAACGCGCTCTGGATCGAGGACGCCTTCACGGTCAAGCCGAAACCGGCGCATCTCAACTTCATCTGCGCGCTGCCGCTCTACCATATCTTCGCGCTGACGGTGAACGCACTGATGGGCATGCAGCTCGGCGGCCAGAACATACTCATTCCCAATCCGCGCGACATTCCCGGCTTCGTCAAGCAACTCGGCAAATATCCGATCCACATCTTTCCAGGCCTCAACACGCTGTTCAACGCACTGCTCAACAATGAAGATTTCCGCAAGCTTGACTTCAAGCCACTGATCCTGACGCTGGGTGGCGGCATGGCGGTGCAGAAGGGTGTTGCCGAACGCTGGAAGGCGTTGACCGGCTGCCCGGTCACCGAGGGCTACGGGCTTTCGGAAACCTCGCCGGTGGCCACCGCCAACACATTCAGCAATGGCACCTTCACCGGCACAATCGGCTTGCCGCTGCCCTCGACCGAGATCGCCATCCGCGACGACGACGGCAACGATTTGCCGCTCGGCGAAGTCGGCGAGATCTGCATACGCGGACCGCAAGTGATGGCCGGCTACTGGAAACGGCCGGACGAGACTGCCAAGGTGATAACCAAGGATGGTTTCTTCAAGTCGGGCGACATGGGCTTCATGGACGAGCGCGGCTACACCAAGATCGTCGACCGCAAGAAGGACATGATCCTGGTGTCCGGCTTCAACGTCTATCCGAACGAACTCGAGGAAGTGGTGGCCCTGCATCCGGGCGTGCTCGAAGTGGCGGCGATCGGTGTGCCGGACGAGCATTCGGGCGAAGTGCCGAAGCTGTTCGTCGTCAAGAAGGACCCGTTGCTGACCGCTGAGGTGCTGACCGTCTATTGCCGCGAGAACCTGACCGGCTACAAGCGGCCAAAATACATCGAGTTTCGGACCGAACTGCCGAAGACGCCGGTGGGCAAGATTCTGCGGCGGGCGTTACGGGGGTAGGGATAATTTTGGGCGATTGCCTTACTGTCGATGACACGGTGGACACGCTCTCCCGTCACGATCCGCTGACATTCATCAAGGCGAACATGCGTATCGCCCCTGTTCGTGCGCTTCCCGAAATCCGGCTTTATGCAGCGCATCCCGCGAGCGGTCTGTGGCGGCTCACGCATCAAGAAGGACAAACAGCCGAGCCGGAAGAAGAAGGAACCGAAGCCGACGAGGACGGGCCCGAGCCGCAGCCACCTTACTGGGCCTATGCCTGGGCCGGCGGCGCGGTGCTTGCCCGCTACATCCTCGATCGGCCGGAGTCCGTGGCCGGGCTTCGCGTGCTCGACCTCGGCGCCGGGTCAGGCCTCGTCGGCATCGCCGCGGCAAGGGCCGGAGCGCGCGAAGTGCTCGCGTCCGAGATCGACCGCAACGGCGTCGCCGCGCTCGGTCTCAATGCGGCGGCGAACGGCGTCGCAATCAAAGTCGTCGGCCAGGACATCACCGCTGGTCCGCCGCCGCCGGTGGATGTCGTGGCAGCCGGCGACTTGTTTTACGGGCAAGATCTCGCCGACCGGGTCATCCCCTTCCTCGACCGCTGCCTAGCCGCACGCATCAATGTGCTGATCGGCGACCCGGGCCGGGCCTACCTGCCCCGCTCGCGGCTTCGGCTGCTGGCCGAATACCGCGTGCCGGATGTCGGCGAAGCAAAAGGCGCGGCGATGAAGCCGAGCGGTGTCTTCTCGTTCGAGCCGGAGTAGCCCTGCGAGTTCAGGTCGTCTCCTTGACCCTTGCCGAAAGAAAGTCGGGCAGGTCGGCAACCGAATCCAGAATGACGTCGGCGATCTGCGATAGCGATTCCCGCGTGCCGGTGCCGGAGAGCACGCCGATTGCCAGACCGCAGCCGCCGGCCCGCGCCATCTCCAGATCGTGGCGATTGTCGCCGACCATGGCGATCGCGGTCGGCCTCAGGCCGGTAAGGTCCGAGAACGCAAGGATCGTATCCGGCGCCGGTTTCGGATTGGCCACCGCGTCGTAACCATAGGCGGCGTCGAACAGCTGCGCGACGCCGAGCGTCAGCAATGTCTTTTCCGCGCCAGTGGTCGAATCGTTGGTGGCGACGCCGAGCCGGTAGGATTTCCTGTGAAGAACGCCGAGCGTCTCGACGATGCCCGGCAGCGCCACCGCCATCGCCGAGCCCTGCACCGAGGTGATCTCGTTGAAGCGGGCGACGGCAAGCATCTGGTCTTCATCCGACAGCCGCGGAAACCAAAGCTCGACGACATCCATGTTGGTGCCGGAGGCGAAGATGGAGTCGGGCTTGAAGCGTTTGGTGGCGAAATCGTAGCCCGCCGCGGCAAGCAGCCTGTCGGCCTTCCAGCGGTCGCCCTCCGACGCATCCATCGCCATGAAATCGGCAACGCCGAGCCATGTTGCGTTGAAGTCGACAAGCGTGCCGTCCTTGTCGAACAATATTCCCTTGATCTCGGCCAAGCCGCTTACTCCGATCCGCGCAATCGGTGGATGTGTCCCACCAGTCCGGCGGTCGAAGCGTCCCGCTTTGCGGCATTCTCCTTGCCTTCCACGACAGGCAGCAGCCCGGTCGCCAGTTCCTTGCCGAGCTCGACGCCCCACTGGTCGAAGGAATTGATGTTGAAGAGCGTGCCTTCGACGAAGACGCGGTGCTCATAGAGCGCGATCAGCCGTCCGAACGTATGCGGATCGAGTTGTTTGTAGAGGATCGTCGTCGAGGGCCGGTTGCCGGAGAAGACGCGGTGCGGGGCGATCCTGTCGACCTCGGCGGGCGCCATGCCTTTCGCCAGCATCTGCGCGCGCGCTTCCTCCAGCGTGCGGCCCTTCATGAAAGCCTCCGACTGCGCCAGGCAGTTGGCGAGCAACAGATCGTGGTGATGCTTGAGGTCCGGCTCATGGCCGATGGCCGCTGCGAGGAATTCGACCGGAATGAAATCGGTGCCCTGGTGCAGCAGTTGGAAGAAGGCGTGCTGGCCATTGGTGCCGGGCTCGCCCCAGACCAGCGGGCCGGTCGGCGTGGTCACAGCGCCGCCGTCGAGGGTGACGCTCTTGCCGTTCGATTCCATGTCGAGCTGCTGCAGATAGGCCGGCAGCCTCGACAGGCGCTGATCGTAGGGGATGACGGCGCGAGCGGGGTATTTACAGATCACCCGATGCCACCAGCCGACCAGCCCCATCAGCGCCGGCAGGTTCCTGGCCAGCGGCGCAGTCTGGAAATGCTCGTCCATCGCATGCGCGCCGTCGAGAAAGGCGCGAAAATTCTTCGGGCCGACGGCGATCATCACCGGCAGGCCGATCGCGCCCCAGACCGAATAGCGTCCGCCGACCCAGTCCCAGAAGCCGAAGACGCGGTCGGACGCGATGCCGAACTTGGCCACCAACTCCAGCGCCGTCGAGACGGCGGCGAAATGCTTACCGACCGCTTCCTTGCCGAGCGCCTTCTGCACCCATTCGCGTGCCGTCTCGGCATTGGTCATCGTCTCGACCGTGGTGAAGGTCTTCGAGGCCACGATGAACAGCGTGGTTTCGGCGGAAAGGCCCATCAGCGTGTCGTGGATATGAGCGCCGTCGATGTTGGACACGTAGTGCGTGCGCGGCCCGTCGTGATAGGGCGCCAGCGCCAGCGTCGCCATGGCCGGGCCAAGGTCGGACCCGCCGATGCCGATGTTGACGATGTCGGTGATCTTCTTGCCTGTGGCGCCGGCCGCCTTGCCGGAGCGCACGGCATCGGCGAAGACGCCCATCGCGTCGAGCACGGCGACAACCTCCGCCTTCACATCCTGACCGTCGAGCACGATGCCCTTGCCGTCCAGGTTGCGCAGGGCGGTGTGCAGCACGGCGCGGCCTTCGGTGACGTTGATCTTCTTGCCTGAGAACATCGCGGCGCGCCGGCCTTCGAGATCGGCGGCTTCCGCCAGCTTCTCCAGCATATCCATCGTCTGCGCATCGACCGCGCATTTCGACCAGTCGAGCAGCAGGTCCCCGTCGGTGGCGGAGAATTTTTCGAAGCGCTGCGGATCAGCGGCGAAAGCCTCGCGCATGCTGCCCGATTTGGCCGCACGGTGATCGCGCAGGGCGTCGAGCTGTTTTTGAAAGGACGATTGATCCACTGCCTCACTCCGAGCCTTGAAATCCCAACATAACAGACCGGATGTTTCCGGCGCGTGTCGTCGCGTCCAAACTATCTAGCCGAAATCAACTGGTTTCAATGCGCAGCGATGACGCACGGCGTCACGCAGCGATGACGCACGGCGTCACGCTGGGATGACGCACGGCGTCACGCAGCGATGACGCACGGCGTCACGCCAGGGGATGACGCGTTGCAGCGAAGGATCACTGGCGTAAATCCCAGCGATCAGAAAAATTGATTGGCGCAACAGCTTGTGCCACCGGTACATTCGACTGGTCCAGCGAAGTGAAAAAAGCTGGCCATCGAGGAACATCTTCCATGCCACAGCGAAACGACACGGCCATATGGTCCGGCCTGTTCCGGATTTCGGCGGAATCCGGCCAGACCCTGCAGGCACAGATCCGTCAAGCGATCGTCGCCGCCATCCTCGACCGGCAAATCGCCGCCTCGATGCCGCTTCCGTCCTGCCGGATCCTGGCCGAGAAACTCGGCGTGGCGCGCGGCACCGTGGTGCTGGCCTTCCAGCAACTCGTCGACCAGGGTTTCCTTGTGGCGCGCGAACTGCGCGGCCATTTCGTCAATCCGGACGTGCTGGCGACGCCGGCCAAACCGCACCAGAAGGCGCCCGACCAGGCCAATGAGATCGACTGGAAGGCGCGCCGACAGATCGCGGCCAGCGACATGCCGCCGCCGGCCAAGCACGACAACTGGATCAAGTCGTCCTACCCCTTTGTCTATGGCCAGTTCGATCCGGCACTGTTCCCGACCGCCGAGTGGCGCGAGTGCAACCGCATGGCGCTCGCCGTGCTCGAGATCCGCAACTGGGCGTCCGACATGGTCGACCGCGACGATCCGCTGCTGATCGAGCAGTTCCAGGCGCGGCTGTTGCCGCGGCGCGGCATCTTCGCCAACCCCGATGAGATCATCGTCACGCTCGGCGCGCAGAATGCGCTCTACATGCTGGCGACGCTGCTGATGACCAAAGGCTCCAAGGTCGCCATGGAAGACCCCGGCTATCCCGACGCACGCTCGATCTTCCGACTGGCGGGCGCCGACGTCACACCGGTCCCGGTCGACCACTCCGGCATCGTAACCGCTTCTATTCCCAGCGATTCCGGCTTCGTCTTCGTGACGCCCAGCCACCATTGCCCGACCATGGTGCCGCTGTCGGCGGAGCGCCGGCAGGACCTGCTGGCGCGCGCCAATCGTCACAACCAAATCATCATCGAGGACGGCTATGACAGCCAGCTTCTGGACGAAGCGCCGCAGCAGGCGCTGAAGAGCCTCGACCGCTCGGGCCGCGTCATCTATGTCGGCTCAATGTCGAAGACGCTGGCTCCGGGCCTTAGGCTCGGCTACATCGTTGCCTCGGCCGGGCTGATCTCCGAGCTTCGCGCGCTACGCCGCTTCATGCTCCGTCATCCGCCGGCCAACAACCAGCGCGCGGTCGCACTGTTCTTGTCGCTTGGCCACCATGAGGCGCTGGTGCGGCGGCTGTCGAGCGCTTTCGACGAACGGCGCAAGCGTCTGATCCATGCAATTTCCGCTTTCCTGCCGGAGTGGCGCTCGACCGATTCCGCCGGTGGCGCGTCGCTCTGGCTCGAAGGGCCGCGCGGCACCGATTCGCGCGGGCTGGCCGAGGCCGCCGCCACGCGCAGCGTCATCATCGAGCCTGGCGACCGCTTCTTCGACCGCACCGAAAAGCCGTCGCGCTTCATGCGGCTGGGCATCTCCTCGATTGCGCTGCAGCACATCGAGCCCGGCATCCGCGAACTGGCGACGGCGGCCGGGCGCAGGCCGGCGGCGGCTTGATGCCTCGGTCGGGGCGTAACAGAGACCGGCCGCCATTCTTTAGCGCTCTGGCATATGTGACGGGACCGTCTGGCTCATAGGCTGCACCAATGCCGGCGGCATAGTTCGAGGCATAAGGGGACGAAGCACGCCGATGGTGGACCAACCACCGCCGCCCGCTTCGCAGCTAAAGGTGGAGTGCCTCCCATGTCAGTGGCTGTTGAGAAGCCGGATACGACCTCGGACCAACGTTCGCGGCGTTCCGGGGGGCGCGAAGCGCGCCGCGCCATGCGGGCGGCGCCGCTTGCCGACGATATCAAGCCGGTGCGCGCCGGCCTTGAAGGCGGAAGCTACGGGCCGCTCAGCGAAAACGACCGCGAGCGCATCCACGAAGCGGTGCTGACGCTGCTTGAAACGGTCGGCTTCGCCAATGCCATCCCATCCTGCATCGAGGCGCTGACCAAGGCCGGCGCCACGCTCGGCGAGGACGGCCGCATTCGTTTTCCGCGCGCGCTCGTCCTCGACACCATCAAGAAGGCCGCACGCCACTTCACCCTTCATGGCCAGGATCCCAAGCACGACATGCTGATCCAGGGCAAGCGCGTGCATTACGGCACGGCGGGCGCCGCCGTGCATCTGGTCGACGTCGAGAAGCGCGAGTATCGAGAGTCGCTGCTGCAGGACATCTATGACGCGGCCCGCATCGTCGAAGGGCTCGACAACATCCATTTCTTCCAGCGGCCGATGGTGCCGCGCGACATTCCCGATCCGCTCGACATGGATTTCAACACGCTCTACGCCTG
>NZ_RZSW01000295.1:0-7631 GCF_003997375.1 Mesorhizobium sp. M5C.F.Ca.IN.020.29.1.1
ATCCTGGGTTCGTGACCTTTGTTGCGGAACAGGCGCAGCTTATCGCCGTCGGTCACGACGATGAGGGTATCGTTAGCCAGAATCATATTGTTTCTCCTTTGACATCGCTGGACCGAGATCCAACGCACTCTCGGGCCATCGTGGCGGCGCGGCGGCCACCAAGAAGTCGCCGCGTCCAACTCGTGTGCCCATCAGATTATGGAAATACGATCGTCCACAGTTCGGACACCCGGCGACGACCAGGCGGCACGTTCCGCTGCCTGGCGCTCGGACCATGCCCGGACCTTGCCCTCAAGGGTCACCTTGCCATCCAGTACGTTGACGCGGATCGCCTGTGCTTCGGTTTCCGCGTCGCGCTTCAGCGCATTCTCGATGCGCTTCTTGATATCGGGCACTGACGCTCGTGGCGTGATTTCGATCTGGTTGGCAACGCCGACAACACCCGCCAAGCCGCGGACGGCCTCGGCCGCTGCGTTCTTCTGATACTGCCATTCAAGTTTCCCGGTCAGCGTTATCCACCCGTCGTGTACCTTGACCTGAACTTTGTCCCTCGGGATGGAGACATTCCAGGTGACCGCATTGACCGCACGCTTGGCGATCTCGTCGTCCGCGGTTCCCTTCTGTCCAATCAGCCGGACTTCGATTTCCTCGGCGATGCCCTTCACGCCCTTGACCCGCTTGACCACATTTTCGGCGGTGGTCTTTTCCCAATAGGAAGAAACATGCCCGGTCAGGGTGACGATGCCGTCTTCCACAGCGACGCCGATGTGGGCAGCGTCGATGCTCGGCTCGAATTCCAACTCATCGAGAATGTTCTGACGCAATGTTATATCCGTCATGGTCTGTCTCCTGTTTGTTGAGGCGGACTTTCTCGCCCGCAGCGAAGACAAAAAGCATCCTTTGCGCCCTTGCTCATTGATCCGGCTCAATGCCCGGGTCAGATAGTCAGCTGGTTGGACCATTGGTCGCGATCGTCATGAGGCGGCGGACGTGCCCACAAGCCAATGGTGTCGCATGCTGTCCAGAGTCTCCGCGATATCGTCGGCCTCGATCTTAACGAGATCGGTGTGACCAAAACCCAGGGAATAGTCGAGCACAGAGATGATCGTGGGCCGTACTCTGAAGAGCTTCACGGGTGCGGCCTGGCTGGGCTGGATAGCCGAAATCTGCGGAAAGCGCTGCACCATCATGCGTCCAATTTCTGTGAGTTCGGAAGGCAAGACGACCTCCGTCGCAGTCGCTGCCATCGACAACCCCTTGATCTCCAGCCAGTTCTCATAGGGTGCGGTCATGGCGACCGAAACGCGCGGGTCGCGAGAGATATTCATTGCCTTCTGCGAGCCGGCTCCGCAGCCGAAATAGAGCACCAGACCTTCATGGACGAACGAGACCACCGTCGCCTGTGGCGAGCCGTCGGAGCGGGTCGTTGCAATCGTCATGTCCATGCAACGGGCCAGGATGTCGATCATCATCTGCTGAAGCTTGTGTTTCATGACACTCTCCTCCTTTGTTCAAGGGCGGCCGGCACCTCGGGGCACTTCGCCTTCACGTCGCCGGAGCCAGCTCGGCGGTTCGCCGCAACGGCGCGAAGTCATCGGGCGTCAACGTTTCTTTCTCGAGCAGCAGCTTGGCGCCAGCGCGCAGGTCGGTGATCCTTGCCCGGAGCACGTCCTTGGCACTGGCAAAGGCCTCCTCGATCATGCCGCGCACCGCCAAGTCGACTTCCCGAGCCGTAGCCTCCGAATAATCCTTCTTGTTCGGCAGGCCAGGGCCGTCACCCAGCCATTGCAGGCGCTGCTCTTCGAGAACGGCCTGCCCCACCGTCGGATCCATTCCAAAGCGGGTGACACACTGGCGGGCAATATCCGTGACCTTGGCGAGGTCGTCGGCCGCCCCAGTTGAGACTTCGCCGAATATGATTTCCTCAGCCGCACGGCCGCCCATCAGGACGACCATGCGGTCCTTCAGCTCACTGACCGTGATCAGAAACCGGTCCTCGGTCGGGCGCTGCATGGTGAAACCGAGAGCCCCTATCGAGCGCGGGATGATCGATACCTTGTGCACCGGATCGGCGCTTCGCCTCGCGACCGCAACCAAGGCATGCCCCATTTCGTGAAAGGCGACACGCTCACGCTCCTGCGGTTTCAGCAATCGGCTTTTGCGTTCCGACCCTGCGACGATGCGCTCGACCGCATTGGTAAAGTCATCCATCGTCACCTTGTCGGCGCCACGCCGCGTGGCGATGATGGCCGCCTCGTTGACGAGATTGGCAAGATCCGCGCCGCTGAAACCGGGCGTTATCGCGGCAATCTCGTCCGTGCTGACGCCAGGCGCGATTGAGACGTTCTTGATGTGGACCTTGACGATCGCCTCCCTGCCCTTGCGGTCGGGCCGGTCCAGAACGACCTGTCGGTCGAAGCGCCCGGCGCGCAGCAGGGCCGGATCGAGGATTTCAGGCCGATTGGTGGCAGCAAGCAGCACGATACCAACACGCGGATCGAAACCGTCGAGTTCCGACAGCAGTTGGTTCAAGGTCTGCTCTTTCTCGTCACCGCCGCCGTAGCCCGCAAATGGGCTGCGGGCGCGGCCGAGCGCGTCGAGTTCATCGATGAAGATGATGCAAGGCGCGGCCTGCCGGGCCTGCTCGAACAGGTCACGCACCCGGGCGGCACCCACGCCGACGAACATCTCGACGAATTCCGAGCCGGATATGGAGAAGAAGGGCACGCCTGCCTCACCGGCGACGGCGCGCGCCATCAATGTCTTGCCGGTCCCAGGCGGCCCGACCAGCAGGATGCCTTTCGGGATGCGAGCGCCGAGGCGGCCGTATCTGTCCTTGTCCTTGAGGAAGGAGACGATTTCCTGCAATTCGGCCTTGGCTTCGTCGACGCCAGCCACATCTTCAAACGTCACTCCGGTCTTGCGCTCCAGATAGACCTTGGCCTTCGACTTGCCGATATTGATCAGGCCGCCCATGCCTTGCCTGTCGGCGAACCCGCGGAAAAAGAACGTCCAGATGCCGACGAAGATCAGCGCGGGCAATATCCAGGACAGAATTGTCGTCAGCCAGTTGCTGTCGGACGCCCCGGTGATCTTGACGCCGGCCTTCTCGAAAACCGCAACTGCCGCAGGGTCGACGCGATTGGCAAGAAACGTCGTCTTGCCATCCAGCGGCTCCTTGAACGCGCCCTCGATCATGGTCTCGGTCAGTGTGACGGACGCAACCTTGCCTTCCTCGGTGAGGCGGATCACGTCACTGTAGGAGATGTGGGCAGTGTCGCGATAAGCGAACCAAACCTGAAACAGCTCAATAATCAGGAAAGCCACGATGACGTAGCCTATGTTGAAGGTGTGTTTGCGATCCATGACATCCCGCTGGCCGTTGTCTTGATCTGCAAAATGTCACAACCAACGGACGCGTCCTTGACGCGCATCAAAGTGCAGATCGCTGCTGGCGACCATTGTGCTGGCGATGATGGGACACCGGCAAATTGCAGACTTGGCGGAGAAGGTGCGCTTTCTGAGCGATCCGGCGGCATACGGTCGCGGAACTACTCATGTGGAAGCCCGCGAGACGCATATGTCCTGGGTCTTCCTCACGGACGAACTTGTCTACAAGCTCAAGAAACCGGTCAGGCATGCATTCCTGGATTTCAGCACGATCAGGAAGCGGCACCTCTACTGCAACGAGGAATTGCGACTGAACGCTCGCCTCGCCGCTGAAACCTATCGGCGGGTCGTTCCTCTTTGCCGCGGCGCATCGGGCCATCTCGGCCTCGGCGGGAGCGGACGCGTCGTCGACTGGCTGGTGGAGATGAAGCGCCTGCCGCAATCAGATATGCTTGACGAGCGAATCGTCAGCGGTCGCCTGACCGCAGCGGAGATCAACAAGGTCGCCAGGACGCTGACGGCCTTCTATGCGCTAGGCCAGGCTGAAATCGCCGATGGCGGCGCCTATTTGCGTCACCTCACAGGAGAGCAGCGGATCAATCGCGCTATCCTGCTCCGGCCCGAACTCGCCTTGTCGGACATTGCTTCCGGCGCGCTGGTCATGGTCGACAGTCTGCTGCAGCGCCTGTGGCCCCGGATCGAAGCGCGCATTCTCAGCGGGGTCATCGTCGAAGGGCATGGCGACCTGCGCCCCGAACACGTCTGCCTGTGCCAGCCGCCCCAGATCATCGACTGCCTCGAGTTCAACCGGTCGATGCGCATCATCGACCCCTATGACGAGGTAAACTATCTCGGCCTGGAATGCGAAATGCTTGGCGCGCCCTGGATCCGGCCGCTGCTGGTCGAGGCCTTGCAGAACCGGCTGCCGGACCGCCCCAATGCCGATCTGCTCGCGCTTTATGGTGGGTTCCGGGCGCTGCTGAGAGCCCGTCTTTGCGTCGCGCACCTCCTCGACAAGCCTGTTCGTCACCCTGAAAAATGGCGCCCGCTGGCAATCCGCTACATCCGGCAGACAGAGCGCGAGATTCTCAGTGTTCGATCCCCGTCAATTCGGAAATCGACCCCTGTGTATGGAGACGCCTGATTGCTTTGCCGACCAGACGACCGATCGGCAGAATGTCCAAGGGCGCTTGCGGGTAACGAGCATTGGCGACTGCCGCCGAGTCCACGCTGTCAGTGACGATGATGCGGTCTATCGCCTGGCTGCCGAACAGCGCATCAGCGCCCTTGCCAAACAGTCCGTGCGCGGCGATAGCATAAACGGTCTTGGCGCCGCGTTCGCGGCAAGCCAGCGCGGCCCGCAGCATGGTGCCACCCGTACTGATCATGTCATCGACAATGAAGACGGCCGAGCCCGAGACGTCGCCAGCAAACAGCTCTCCGGACACCAGGTTCCGGCTGCGACGCTTCTCCATGAAGCCGAATCCGATTTCTCTCCCGGTTTCCGCCTCCAGGGCCTCCTTGAGCAATTGAGCGCGCTTCACACCGCCACCGTCGGGTGAGAAGATCGTCACCGGCAGATCGCCGGTCAACTTGCCTATGAGGGGAGCGAAGAGCTTTCGCGTGTCGAGATGGACGCTCTCGCAGCGAAAGGCGTTCTGGAACGCCGCGAAATTATGGATATCGAGCGTGACGACCCGGTCGGTGCCCATTGCCTCGAAGAGCTGCGCGACATAGCGCGTGGTGACGGGGTCGCGCGCCTTGGTCTGCCGGTCCTTGCGCGCAAAGGCGAGATAGGGAACGACCGCCGTTGTCTGTGCGGCGCCGTTCTCCTTGCACGTCGCCAGGAAGAACAGGAGCTTGCACAGCCTGTCGTTGGCCGACGCACCGCCACTTCCGGCGAGGCTGTGCAGCACATAGACGTCCTTGCCGCGCACGCTGACGAGCGGGCGCGACTTATGCTCCCCATCCTCGAAATCCCTCTCTTCATGCGGGTCGAGTTCGATCGCGAGCGCCTGCGCTGCCGCTGCGCCGAGTTTTTCCGAGCCTTTGAGTGCGAAAAAACGCATTTGTGCTTGTATCCAGTTTCGGGCATCGATGGATTGATGCGCATCAAGGATGCGGGCCGTCGAATGGCTTAGGAGCACCAATTGACAATCTTGAACTCCTGCGCTGGGGCAAGCCATGCGGGAGCCGCTTCAGACCACGACGCCGAACGCAGGCGTCAAGCCAATGAAGCCATTGGTGACGAAACCACTCCCTGAGAACATCGGGGTGGCAGCGAAACTCCGCGATTTGCCGATCTCCTCGATAGCCAGGGCGCAGACGGTTCCCGCGCGCGGGCTTACAGATCGGCGGCGGATGTAGTCGCCAAAAATGGAGCGGCCCTTGGACGAAATCCTGGCAAAGGACGGACGCGACGGCCTCGTCGCCCTCCCGGCAATCGGAACAGGCATAGCCGGTGCAATTGCGGAGATCATCGCGACAGGACGGTGGTCCCAATTGGAAAGATTGCGCGGCGAGATGGACCCGGAGGCACTGTTCCGGTCGATCCCTGGCATCGGCCCACGATACGCGCACCGCCTCGCCGAGGACGCACAGCTCGAGAGCCTCGAAGACCTCGAAGCCGCGCTTCATAGCGGCGAGCTTCGTATCAAGGGAATCGGTCACAGGCGCAAGGAGATGCTGGCTGCGACCCTCGCCGAGCGACTCGGCAGAGTTCGGCTGGGAACGACACATCAGCCTCGACCCTTGCCACCTGTGTCGATGCTGCTCGATGTCGATCGCATGTATCGCGAAAAGGCGGCTGCTGGCGCGCTTCGCAAGATTGCGCCGAGACGCTTCAATCCGAAGGGCGAAGCATGGCTGCCGGTTCTGCATGCACGACACGACAACTGGCATTTCACCGCGTTCTTTTCGAACACCAGGCTGGCGCACGAACTGGCGAAGACGCATGACTGGGTCGTGATCTATTTCCAAGCCGAAGGCCAGCCGGAAGGGCGCTGCACAGTCGTCACCGAAACACATGGGCCGATGGCAGGCAAACGCGTCGTCCGGGGACGGGAAGACGAAAAGCAACTGAAGGAACCAGCGTGATGAAAAGAGCAGCGACCAGGATTGGTGACGGCGAGACGGAACTCGAAGTTCCGCTCGAAACCGTATGCTTCATTATCATTAAGGCGCGCGAATTCGATGCCAAGGATCCAGTTACCGAACCCAGCCCCGCCTCTAATCCGTCAGATGATCATTCCGCCGCGATCCTCGAGGATCATGACGACGACCCGGTCGTTGAAGAACTGCAGTCGCTGATTTCCGATCTTTCCATTGACGCACAGATCGACTTGGTGGCCCTGATGTGGTTGGGCCGCGACGATCATTCCGCCGAAGAATGGCAGAATGTCCGCTCGCAGGCGGCTGACGCACACAATGAGCATACGGCTGATTATCTTTGCGGGACACCGCTGCTTGCTGACCATCTCGCCGATGGTCTTTCGACACTCGGCTACTCCTGCGCCGAATATGAGGGCGAGCACCTTTAGTCACCAGTTGCGCCTTGCGCCTGCCGAACGAATGACGTTTTCATGCTGCGGTGCTCGCCTTTCGGCCATGCCTTCATCAGCGCATTCCCAAAGCACGGGACCATCGCAGGCGTGCTTCTCACGCCATTTCGGTCCTGGACCGCGCATATAGTAAAGCTCGGGCCGGTACGGGTCCAACAGATCTGTTACGAGTTCTTGCAGTGCACCGGCAATGCGCGTGGCACTCCAAGACGAGGCTCCAATGCCTACTGTAATGGCAATGGCTCTGGAAACCGAGTGTGTACAGAACATCAGTTTGCTCCTGCGTCAGCCTACAGCTCAGTTGGCGTCCGGAAACGATGAGGCACTTCGACTAAATTTCGGGACGTCATCTGCCTTTGGATTTCACTGCAAACACAGCTGTCAAACAATTCGGTTATACCCTTAAGGGAACCTACTAAGTGCAATCGCGAGCGCCACTGTTCGGTCCGATGGCCTTTGCGGTCGTTCCACTCCGTCTCCAAGAGATGGTTCCTCTCACACTGGAGCTAAACGTTGCAAAAGCAGGGATGGCGGCCTTTTAACCAGGCTCATGACGAGCGGCCGGAACGAACGCTTTGCTTCAACTCTAACAATCAGACCGATTTCCGGGCTGACTTTGACGAATAGCTGATGACGGCGGTCGCCTTTACCGTTGTCTTCGATCTTGAGACGCTTCCACAG
>NZ_RZSW01000296.1:0-7629 GCF_003997375.1 Mesorhizobium sp. M5C.F.Ca.IN.020.29.1.1
AAACTATATCGTGCTGATCAACTGGACGGAGCAGGGCGCCAAAAATGTGCGCGAGTCGCCGAAGCGGCTCGATGCCGCCAAGAAGCTGCTGGGAGACATGGGTGGCTCGTTCAAGGCGTTTTATCTCACCATGGGCGAATGCGATATGGTGGCGATCGTCGAAGCGCCCGACGATGCGGTGCTCGCTCGTTTCTCGCTGATGCTGGCGACAGGCGGTAACGTGAGGACGCGGACGCTCAAGGCTTTCCCGGAATTGGCCTATCGCGAGATCATCGCCTCGCTCGGCTGAGGCGTTGCGCGGCTACAGATCCGCGCAAGCTGCCGAGCCCGGCACGGTCAGGCGCCGCTTGGCGGCGCCCGGCCAGTCTGGTCCGAAATGTTGCGGGGCGAAGGTACTTCCCGGATATTCCGCGCAGCACCTCAGCTCGCGTCTCTGAACACATGCCCAAGCCTCTGCTGACCATCTGGTACAACACCCGCTGTCCGGTTTGCGATGCCGGCATCAGCCGGCAGAAGCAGCGGCTGATCGAGGCGATCAAGACCGGGCGGATCGCGTTTCGCGACATCAATGCCGAACCGGCGGCACTGGCCGGATACGGCGTGTCGCTGGAGGACATCCGCCGCCGGCTGCACGCAATTGATGCGGATGGCAAACTGCTGGTCGGCGCCGACGTCGTAATTGCCGTCTGGCTGAAAACACCGGGCGAGGGCTGGCTGGCAGCGCTGTTCGGCAACCGCACCGTGCTGCCGTTGACGCGCTATGCCTATGATCGTTTCGCCGATCTTCTCTATGCCTGGAACCGGCGCAAGGGCCGCTGGTAAGCGGCAGAGACAACCGCCCCGGGCCTTTTGGGACTCCGGAGAGGTTCAGCCACTGCCTTAGCCGCAAACGCGCTCTTTCAATGCCGGTGCGCAATTACGTTACATCGTAAGATATATCTTGACTCAACCACCTCGCCTGCCTAATTGAGATATATCGTAAGACATAACTCAAGGAGCAGACGATGCACGGACATCATCCTTTCGGCGAGCATGCCGAGCGCGTTTTCATGCATATGGCCGGCAAATTCGGCGGTCGTGGCGGCGGCTTCGGCCCATTCGGCCACGGCATGAGGGGCGGCGGGCGCGGCGGGCCGGGCGACATGTTCCGCGCCGGGCGTATGCTGGCCGACGGCGATCTCAAGCTGATCACGCTGTCGCTGTTGGCCGAGGCGCCGCGCCACGGCTACGACATCATCAAGGCGCTGGAGGAGCGCACCAGCGGCGTCTACAGCCCGAGCCCAGGCGTGGTCTATCCGACGCTGACCTTCCTGGAAGAGGCCGGCTATGCCGTCTCGTCGGCGGAAGGCAACAAGAAGGTGTTTTCGATTACCGAGGCCGGGCAGGCGCATCTCAATAGCAATCGCGAGATGATCGACCATGTGCTCGACCATCTCGAGCGTTTCGGCCGCAAGATGGCAAAGGCGCGCGACTGGTTCGGCTGGAACGAGGACGAGGATGGCGGACGTCGCGGCCGCGGCCGTTCGGAAAAGCGCAACGAATTCCGCGCCGTGCGCCACCGGCTGCGCGCAGCCCTCGGCGACATCGTCGACGCGCGCGCTGAAAAACAGGCCGAGGCAATCGCAATATTGAAAGGGGCGGCCGAAGCCCTCGAAGCGCTGTCGCGCGATTGACGTCCGGGCCGGATGCGGCCCTTGCCCGTTTGCCTAAGGACCGCTAGTGAAATCATCCTGCACCACGCTATGTGATGCAGGATGATTGCCGTTGGAGGGCGCTCCCATGTCTTTTCTGAAACGTCTTTTCGGCGGTGGCGGCGGTGACGCGGGCGAACCAAAGAGTGCTGCACCGGCAAAGCAGATCGAGCACAAGGGATTTTTAATCAGCGCCACGCCCTACAAGGCGGAAGGCCAATACCAGACCTGCGGCGTAGTTTCTAAGGAGATCGACGGCGTGATGAAGGAGCACAAATTCATCCGCGCCGACCGTTTTGCCGGGCTCGACGACGCCGTCGACATCTCGATCAAGAAGGGCATCCAACTCGTCGACGAGCAGGGCGAGAAGATGTTCGGGTAGATCCTCATTACAGCCTTGGATCGATTGGCTCGCTCTCCAGCGCCAGCACGCCAAAAACACACTCGTGAATCCGCCGAAGCGGCTGTTTGGCGACAAATCGCTTCAGCGCCTGGTGGCCGAGCGCGAATTCCCTGAGCGCCGAGCTGCGCTTGCCGCCCAAGCTTCGCTCTCGCAGGCGGACCAGATTGTCCGGCGCATCATATTCGGGGCCATAGATGATGCGCAGGTATTCTCGGCCGCGGACTTTCAGCGCCGGCTGGATGAGTCCCTTCTTGCTCCGACTGATGAAGTCGAGCGGTTTAACCACCATGCCTTCGCCACCCGAGCCCGTCAGCGCCTCCCACCAGGCGACGGCCTCCGCACACGCGCTGGCGTCGGCCAGATCAACCGTGCGCCATCGCGTGCGCGTTACCACGCCATCGCCCGCAGCCAGACGGTCTGCAAGCGTCATGTGCCAAATGTGGTCCTGGTCGAACCAAACACGTCCCTCACTGGCGAGCAGGTGGAACGGCGCAACCTTCAGGCCGTCGATGTCCGAGACCGGCCACACATAGGGCGCCCAGGCGATGGCATATTTGGCCGCACGCGAAGCCCGGTCTTCAAGGCGGGCGTTGAGGGCGGTTGCATCGACGCCGCGCGCCATCGCACGGGCCAACGCCTCGCGACTGACCTGGAAGCCGGCGGCCGAGGACGTTGCCACCGGCGCATACTGGCTTTCAATCAAGCTGCTGGCCTTGGCCGACCAGGGCATTATCTCGGTGTCCAGCAGCAGCCAGTCGCTGTTTAATTCCTCCCACAGTTCCGCTGCTTCGACGCCGGCGCGGAGACGGGCGAGCAGGCCTTCCGTCATGGCAGGGTCGTTGAAAAAGGAGCGTCCGGTCCGGGTCCAGATCGCGCCGGTTTCATCGCCCAATGTCCCGAAGCGGTTACGGGCCGTCTGCGCGTCCCGGCACAGCGCGATCACTGCCCGCGAGCCCATGTGCTTCTCCTCACACACCACCTGAGCGACGTCACGTTCGCGGTAGTAAGCGAGGGCGTCCTCGGGACGTTCCAGCCAGCCGCCTAGGCTGCTCGTCTCTGACGGCGACATCGTCGGCGGCAGATAGATCAGCCATTGCGGCGGCAGCGCGAAGCGGCTCATCACCTCCAGCGCTGCCGAAGCATTCTCCTCGGCTACGACAATCCGGCCTCTCAGTTCGGTCTCGATCCAACGGCGACCGGAGACATCCTGGTAGTCGAGTACCCCGTCGGCATCGGCCTGCGCCGATTTGTCCGGCCTGGAACCGCCCAGCGGACGCATCGGTTCCGACCAAGTCTGGATTGCCGGGACATCGACCAGTTCGCGTTCGGGCCAGCGCAAAGCCGTCAACTTGCCGCCGAATACGCAGCCAGTGTCGATGCATAGGGTGTTGTTGACCCACTCGGCCGACAGCACCGGCGTGTGGCCGTAGATCACGGCCGTCTTGCCACGGTAGGCCGTGGCCCAGTCCGCTCGGACGGGAAGGCCAAATTGGTCGATCTCGCCTGTGGTCTCGCCATAGAGGGCGAACTCACGCACGGCGCCGGAGCCGCGTCCTATCATCTCTTCCCTAAGGCCAGCATGAGCGACGGCGAGGCGTCCGCTGTCCAGCCAGACATGGCTGCGCAGGCCGTCGAGGAAGGCCGGCAGGGCTTCTCGCAGACCGCGATCCTGAGCGTCCAATTGGTCGATCGTTTGCTGAAGGCCGTGGGCGACCGTGACCTTGCGGCCTTCCAGCCATCGGCTGAGCTTGCGTTCGTGATTGCCTTGGACACAGTAGGCAGTACCGGCTGCGACCATGCTCATAGCGATGCGCAGGACATCGGGCGCGTTGGGGCCGCGATCGACGAGATCGCCGACAAAGACGATCTTGCGGCCGTCCGGCGGGGTCACGGCGACCGTCCGATCGTCGCGATCCTCGGACCAAGCGACCCTGTAGCCGAGTCGACTGAGCAGGATCTGAAGCTCATCGGCGCAGCCGTGGACATCGCCTATGATATCGAACGGACCGTGGTCGCCGCGCTTGTCGGTCCACAGCGGTTGGCGCGAGACCTTGGCGGTGTCGATGCTGGCCTCGCTGGTAAGCTTCCAGACCTGGCGGAAGCCCTCGCGTTGCAGGCCGCCGAGACCCTTGCGGATTTCGGTCGTCATGCGTTGGGCCACCCCGGGCCCGAACGGCCGGTCGGGGCGCGACGCGTTGCGCGCGACGCAGACATCGACACCAGGATCGATGACCACAGCGACTGGCAGAGCGTGCCACTTGCGCGCCAGCTCGACCCAGGCCTTGCGGTCGGCGGCCCGCACATTGGTGGCGTCGATGACGGCCAGCTTGCGGTGCTTAAGCCGTTTGCCGGCGATCTCGCGCACCAGCTCGAAGGCGTCGGCCGAGACGTCTTGATCAGTCTCGTTGTCGGTGATGAGTCCGCGGCAGCGATCCGAGGAAATGATCTCGGTCGGCAGGAAATGCTTGGCGGCGAAAGTCGACTTGCCCGATCCGGTCGAGCCAATCAGCACAACCAGAGCGAAGTCAGGGATGGTGAGATCGGTTTTGTCGGGCTCTCTCATCGCGTGAATACCGCCATCTGCGTGGGCGCCCCCAGCACAGGGTTCTCGGTCCCGATGCCGCTGAAGGCGGAGGCATAGCCATAGGTCTCACCAATTTTGGCCGCCCAGGTTTCGAACTGGGCGCGGCTCCATTCGAAGCGGTGGTCCGGGTGGCGAAAGGCGCCAGGGGCCATGTTGGCGAACAGAACGTTGTAGTCCGCATTCGGAGTGGTCACGATCACCGACTTGGGCGCCGTCTCGCCGAAAACGATGCGTTCGACCAGAGGCAGCCTGTTCTCGTCTAGATGCTCGATGACTTCGACCAGCACCACAACGTCGGCCTCGGCCCAGCGTCTATCCCGATACGTCAGCGATCCATGTAGCAGCGTGACCCGACCCTCGGGCGGCCCGCCGAATTCGTTCAGCTTGAGACGCTTGGCAGCCCATTCCAGTTCGCGGACTGCAGGATCAAGTCCAAACAGCTTGTGGACCCATCGTTCGCGCACAAGCCGATAGAGTAGCTTGCCTTCGCCGCATCCCAAATCCGCAATAGTGGTTCCGCCGGTGGCTCGAATGGCCTGAACCACAGCGTCCATACGCAAATCGTTCAACCGGATCGGTACCTCCAGCGCCTCCTCGGGCGCGACGCGGACTTCAGGAGGCAGCGCCTCGCCGGCCGTCTCGGGAGCCAATCGCTCCAGGGCGATACGGGCCAAGGCACCGCGATTGCGCAGATAGCGACGTACGATGAGGTCTTTGGCGGGATGGTTTTCCAGCCAGCCCTCGCCCTTGGATAGCAGCTTGTCGATCTCAGCCTCGCCGACCCAGTAGTGCTTGGCGTCGTCCATCACCGGGATCAGGACATAAAGGTGGTTCAGCAGGGCACTTAGCCGGCCGGTGCCGGTCAACTTCAGTTGACCGTATCGCGGGCCGCTTGCACCAGACCCGACGTCCCCTATCGGGGTTAGATCGACGGTCCACCCCAAAGGTTGGAACAGGCCTCGAACCAGAGCCTCACCGCCGCGCATCGGCAGCGGTGTCACCACCGCCTCCAGCGGCAGGTCGCTGTTGGCCAGTTCCTGACGCTCCTTTGATATGCCGGTCATAGCGGTCCGCAGCGTTTTGTTTAGCGCCACCGACAGGAAGGACGATGCCGCATAGGGCCGGTCGTTTACATACTGGTCCAGCAGGCCTTCTGCCTGACCTTTGCCCCGCACGAGCCCTATCGGATCGACGTCGAGCAGTAGTGCAGCCTCGCAACGCTCGTCAGTCGCCTCGGGATAGAACAGCCACGCCTTGCCGAAGGACAGGTCGGTCTCGTGCAGACGATCGGGATGCTTGTGCAGCAAGAAGCCGAGATCTGTGGCCGGACGATGCGTTGTGGCGACGGAGAGGAACATCGGCGACCGATAGCGCAGACAAGCGGAATAACCAATGGTGTCGCGCCGCTATCCTGGTAAAAGCCATCCAACACTTTGACTCGGGCGCAGCCGCGCTAGCAGATCGCAAAAGGCAGGCGCCGGGCGCCTGCCTTTTGTTCTGGTTACCAGTTGTTCGTGCTCTACGCGGCAGCGGCGACCGCTCCGGTTGAGGCTACAACGGCATCCACCTTGGCTGACGCCTTGGCCAGAGCGGCCGAGACGGCCTCGGGGCCCATGCCGACGCCCTCGATGCGGATGACTTCGACGTCGGTCATGCCGATGAAGCCAAGCACGCTGCGCAGATAAGGGATGGCGTGGTCCATCTGCACGGCAGCGCCTTCCGAATAGATGCCGCCCGAGGCGAGGACGATGTAGACCTTCTTGCCGGTGACTAGGCCCTTCGGGCCATTCTCGCCATAAGCGAAGGTCTTGCCGGAGCGAGCGACATGATCGACCCAGGATTTCAGGGTCGACGAGATGCCGAAATTGATAAAGCCGGTGGCGAGGATGATGGTGTCGGCGGCGAACAGCTCGTCGAGCACGGCGTCGGACACGCCGACGACCTCGGCCTGGCGCGGGGTACGGGATTCAGCCGGCGTGTAGATGCCGGCTGAATAGTCCGGATCGATGTGCGGCAGCGGGTTCGCAACAAGGTCACGCACGACAAGCTTGGCCGACGGATCGGCGGCAACGAGCTTCTCGGCGAGCTCGGTGGCGATACGGGTCGAGTGCGAGGCATTGCCGCGCGGGCTGGAAGTGACAAGAAGGATGGACATGGCGGGTCTCCAGGGCTGGAACGATTTGTCCCGCTAAATATGGGTTCTCGACCCATTTGAAAAACTGGTATATTTTTTATACTATCCATCTACAATCTGGATAAGGCTATGCAACCCAATCCGACGCTCGACCAACTGCAAATCCTGGTCACAGTGGCCGACACCGGCAGTTTCTCCGCCGCCGGGCGCAAGCTCAACCGCGCGCAATCGGTCATCAGCTATGCCATCGCCAATCTCGAGGCGCAGCTCGGGCTGCAACTGTTCGAGCGCGAGGGCACGCGCGAGCCGCAGCTGACCGAGATCGGCCGGGCGATGCTGGAGGACGCGCGACGCATGACCGGTGTGCTGCAGCGCATCCGCTCGCGCGTCGACGGCTACCATCAGGGGCTGGAGGCGGAAGTGGCGCTGTCGGTCGATGCGGCACTGCCCTCACCGGTGCTGGTGCGGGTGCTGAAGGCGTTCGAGGCTCAGTTTCCGACCGTGATGCTGCGCCTCCATATCGGCACGCTCGGCCTGATCCCCGATCATGTCGTCAGCGGGCAAGCCGATCTCGGTGTTGGCGGCCTGCTGGGCGAGGTCGACGTCCACCTTGTGCGCATCGGCTTCATGTCGATAGTTCTGGCCGCCGCGCCCAGCCACCCGCTGGCGCTGCTGCCGAAGCCGGTGGCGATCGAGGGGGTGCGCGAACACACCCAACTCGTTGTCACCGACCAGTCCGAGCGCACCAAGGGGCGCGACTTTGGCGTCTTTGCCTACCGCACTTGGCGGCTGACGGACCTGCGCACTAAGCATATGC
>NZ_RZSW01000297.1:0-7620 GCF_003997375.1 Mesorhizobium sp. M5C.F.Ca.IN.020.29.1.1
GGCCTAAGCTTTGAAACTATGAGAAAAATGCAGTTCAAGGAGCCATGTCTGCTCTGACCGTATTTTACGCAAGTCCATGGTATTCTGGTTGCCGCGGTCGATCACAGATCAAGGCGACCGCAGGCCGCGGCGCGCCTGAAGCTCCTTCGGAGCTACGGCTACGAGCGCAATTGGTTGGTGGTGAGCCTAGTTGGTCTTCAACTGGCCAACGCGGTTTTCGGCAATCCAGCGAGCGGCAAGCACCAATGCGCCCATGCTGAAATCCTTGCCGTGCTTGGTCACCATTTCTTCCGACAGTTTGGCGAGCCGTTCGAAAAATTCGTCCTTGCTCTCATCCTCGGGGGTGGCTTCGGTTTGCATTATTTCCTCCTGTTGCATGCGCCCTGCCTTTGCGGCGGCGCTCTCGGCTGATCAATGAGCATCGGCGACGGCACGGCGACCCTGTAGCAGGCGGCGGTTTGTGTGAGCCAATCATGAAGGCCTACCGCCAGGAAGCACTGGCGCCTGAGCACGCAAGTCGGACTTGAAATATGAAGGCGCGCGGCGCACGATGACGCAGAAATGCACCAAGAGGGAGATGGGGCGGAGGGCTGGAGCGTAGTAGCGCTTGGAGGAAGCCATGAACGTCAAATCGATTCTCGAGGATAAGGGTCGAGCCGTCGAGACGATCGGCCCGAACGAGATGCTCGCCGTGGCGATCAACAGGCTCGCCGAACACAGGATCGGCGCACTGGTCGTTACCAATGGTGATCGCAAGGTGGTCGGCATCGTGTCCGAGCGCGACGTCGTCTGCGCCTTGGACAAGCATGGGGCTGCGGCGCTGGAGCAGAGTGTCCGTCACGCAATGACCGCCAAGGTCAAGCTCTGCACCGAGAACCACACGGTCAACCAGGTCATGGAGATCATGACCACAGGCCGCTTCCGCCACCTGCCCGTGGTGAAGAACGGCCAACTCGACGGCATCGTCTCGATCGGCGACGTGGTGAAGAAGCGCATCGAGGAGGTCGAGCACGAGGCCGAAGAGATTATTCACTACATCTGGGCGGGGTAAGCTCGCCAAAGGCCCGCCGTCTGGCCGCGACGTCCTTTTTTCAGGTTTTCAGGGTTTCTGATCCCGTGCCGAACCTCCTTCGGCAGCCTGAATAACGGATAAGCAGGCTGCGGGATCGCACACCGTATCAGATACTGAGACTTGGGCATACGTAGCGCCAAACCATGTAATCTTGAGAAAAATCCGATACTAGGGCACAATTTGTAGACGCATCTGAAGTGCGCAGCTATCTCAAAGCCGGCCGTCTTGCGCCGAGGGACAGATCGCGGCGGAGGGTTGGCGTCGATGGATCAGGCGTTCTTTCTTCTGTTCGCTGCGGCGTCCGTGATCACGGCACTGACCGTGGTCCTGGCGCGGAATCCGGTTCACAGCGCATTGGCGCTGATGGCGTGTTTCCTGCAGATCTCGGCAATCTTCGTGTTGCTCGAGGCACCGTTGCTCGCTGTCATCCAGATCTTCGTCTATGTCGGCGCAATCATGGTCCTGTTCCTGTTCGTGATCATGATGATCGATGTGCGCGAAGCGGTGTTGCAGCGGTTCTTGCCGGGCGGCAACCTGCCGGCTCTGGTGCTGCTCGTCCTGCTTGGGGTCGAGATGCTTGTACTGGTGCTCTGGAGCGACCGCTTTTCGGTCACGGAGCCCGTCGCGATGCGCGGCGGCGATCAGATCAGGCAGCTCAGCATGACACTTTTCGCCGACTATCTCCTACCGTTTGAAGCCGCCTCCGTGATCCTGCTGGCGGCCCTAGTCGGCGCCATCGTGCTGGCGCGGAAGGAGCAGGGGTGATGGTTCCGCTCTGGTGGTATATTTTGCTCGGAGTGGTCCTGTTCGTGATCGGAGCGGCGGGCGTGCTGCTCAGGCGCAACATCCTGGTCGTGCTGATGTCGCTGGAGTTGCTGCTCAACTCGGTCAACATCAATTTCATCGCTTTCGGGCGTTACTACGACGATTTCCGCGGGCAGATCTTCGCGATCTTCGTCATCGCAATCACCGCGGCGGAGGTTGCGGTCGCCCTCGGGATTCTGGTCGCCCTCGTGAGGAACAAGTCCACCCTCAAGGTCGACGACGTGACCATGATGAAAGGATAGCGGCTTGGACCCGGTGATATCGATCCGGCCGCTGCTTGCCGTCGCCGTCGCAGGCCTGGCGGCCCTTGCAGTTTTCGTTCTGAACAACCGCGAGAAACTCCGCGATCTCGTCTCGCCCTTAGCCGCGATCGCCATGTTCGCAATTGTCGCCTCGATGGCACCCACGGTGCTGGCCGGCGGGACGGTCGATTTGCGCCTGTTCGAGATTCTGCCGGGGATCGACTTCGCTTTCCGGGTCGATGCGCTCGGCATGGTGTTTGCCACCGTCTCGTCGCTCTTGTGGATCGTGGCGGCGATCTATTCCATCGGCTACATGCGCCACCTGAACGAGCACGCGCAGACCCGGTTCTTCGCCTGCTTCGCCGCCAGTCTGGCGGCGGCCGTCGGGGGCGCCTTCGCCGCCAATCTGTTCACGCTGGTGATCTTCTACGAGGTGCTCAGCCTCGTTACCTATCCGCTCGTCTATCACCATGAGGACGAAGAGGGATGGACGGGTAGCCGCAAGTATCTCGTCTATTTGATGGGGGCGTCGAAAAGCGTGCTTCTCGCCGCGCTGGCGCTGACCTACCATCTGGCGGGGTCGCTCGACTTCGTGCCAGGCGGGCTGCTGGCCGGGGTCGATGCCTCGCCGGCGCTAATGACCGTGATCTACTTCTGCTATCTGTTCGGCTTCGCCAAGGCCGCGGTGATGCCGATGCACGCCTGGCTGCCTGCCGCGATGGTCGCGCCGACACCGGTCAGCGCACTCTTGCATGCGGTGGCCGTGGTCAAGATGGGCGTGTTCTGCGTGCTGCGGGTGGTGTTCCATGTCTTCGGCACGGGGCTGGTGGACGGGCTGGGGCTCGGCATCGCAACGGCCTATCTGGTCTCGTTCACCATCCTGATGGGTTCCATCTACGCCCTGACGCGGGACGACCTGAAGGCGCGGCTCGCCTATTCGACGGTCAGCCAACTCTCCTACATCGTGCTGGGCGCGGTCCTGCTGTCGCCGGTCGCGATGGTCGGCGGGATCATCCACATTGCGGCGCATGCGTTCTCCAAGATCACGCTCTTTTTCTGCGCCGGGTCGATCTATTGCGCGTCCGGCAAGCGGAACATCAGCGACATGGCCGGCATCGGCCGCAGGCTACCCTGGACGATGGGCGCGTTCTTCGTGGCCTCGCTCAGCATGATCGGGGTGCCGCCCACCGCGGGCTTCGTCAGCAAGTGGTATCTGGCGCTGGGCTCGGTGGAGGCGGGGGAGATTGCGTTCCTGGTCGTGCTCTTGGTGAGCTCGGTCCTGAACGCCGCGTACTTCCTGCCGGTCAGCTATGTCGCTTTTTTCGGGACGGAGACACAGGAAAGTCCGGCGACGGTCCGTGAAATTCCGATGGTGACAATCCCGCTGGTCGCGACCGCGATCCTGTCGGTGTCGATGGGTATTTTCCCCGGCTATTTTCTCACCCTGGCGGAAGGAGTGGTCAGATGATCAGGCGTGTCGTCAATTTCTTTGGTGAGGCGAGATACGCGGAGCAACGCCGCCGGCTGTTTTATCTGGCGCTCGTTCTGATCGTCATCGCCGATTTTCTGGTCCCCCGCGAACACGCTGAATACCTGTGGGACCGCTTGCCGGGCTGGTCGGCCGTCTATGGCTTCTTGTCCTGCGTCCTGCTGATCTTCGTCTCCAAGTTCCTCGGCCATCAGGGCGGGTTGATGCGGCGCGAGGACTATTATGATTGACTTCGTCCATCCCGCCCTGCTGTTCATTCTTGGCGCCCTGCCGATCCCTTTCCTGAAAGGATCAATCTGCAAGGCCTATCTGATGTTGATTCCCACGCTGGCGATCCTCGCCGTGCTCACCGTGCAGCCAGGCAGCTACGGCGCGGCGGAGTTCATCGGGCAGGAAATCCTGATTGCGAAGGTCGACAAACTGAGCATCGTCTTCGCCACCGTTTTCACCATTATGGCGCTGATCGGCATGGTCTATGCGCTGCACCTGACGGGCGCCGGAGAGCATGTGGCGGCGTTCGTCTATGCTGGCAGCGCGCTCGGCGTGGTGTTTGCTGGCGACTACCTGACCCTGTTCTTGTTCTGGGAAGCCATGGCGTTTGCCTCTGCCTATCTGGTTTTCGCCCAGGGAGGCGAGCAGGCGATCCGCGCCGCGTTCCGCTACCTCATGGTCCATATCACTGGCGGCGTCGCCCTGCTCGGCGGCGTCATTCTCCACGGGCTCGCCAGCGGCTCCTTGCTCTTCGGCCCGATCGCCGGGGGGATGGACGTCGCCGCCTACCTGATCCTTGCCGGGTTCATGCTCAACGCCGCGGTGCCGCCGCTCAACGCCTGGCTGACTGACGCCTACCCGGAGGCGACCGTCACCGGGGCGGTGTTCATGAGCGCCTTCACCACCAAGACCGCCGTCTACGTGCTGGCGCGGGCGTTTCCGGGGACCGAACTTCTGGTCTGGCTCGGCACCATCATGGCGCTTTACGGCGTCATCTACGCGGTGCTGGAGAACGACTGCCGGCGGCTCCTGGCCTATCACATCGTCAGCCAGGTGGGCTACATGGTGGCGGGCGTCGGCATCGGGACCGAGATGGCAGTGAACGGGGCTTCCAGCCATGCCTTCGCGCATATCCTCTACAAGGCGCTCCTGTTCATGGGTGCGGGGGCGGTGATCTACGTCACCGGGCGGCGCAAGCTCACCGAGCTTGGCGGGCTCTATAGGACCATGCCGCTGACCGTGGCGCTCTACATGGTCGGCGCCTTCGCAATCTCGGCATTTCCGTTCTTCTCGGGCTTCGTGACCAAATCGATGGTGGTGGCCGCCGCCGGGCAGGATCACCGCGCGCTGGTGGTGCTGGCGCTGACGATGGCGTCGTCGGGGACCTTCCTGCACACTGGGCTCAAGCTCCCGTATTACATGTTCTTCGGCACGGACCAGAGGCTGGAGGGGCGGGAGCCGCCCCGCAACATGCTGGTTGCAATGGGCATGGCGGCGGTGCTGTGCATCGCGATCGGGGTGTTCCCCCAACTACTTTACGCGCTGCTGCCCCATCCGGTCGACTTCGAACCCTACACCGGCGTCCATATCACCGAGAGCCTCGGCATACTGATGTTTACCGCATTGGGTTTCGTGCTGTTCCTCAGGGCGCTCGACCCCGAGAACACCATCAGTATCGACACCGACTGGTTCTACCGCAGGGCCGCGTGGTACTTCACGTGGCTCGCCGAAAAACCGCTGGCGCGTTACGAGAAGGCGGTGAGCGACATCTCCGAGACCGCGGTGCTGCCCTTCCTGCATGGAACCGCACGGGCTGGACTGCGGATCGATCTCAACGGTGTGGACGCCGTCGTCAACGGCGTCGCCCGTTCGATCCTGCGCGGTGGCGGCGCGCTGCGACAGTTGCAGACCGGCGTCGTGACCCATTACGCGCTGGCCATGATCGTAGGTGTGATCGCAGCCATCGCCGTCTTCGCTGTGGTGTGGCGGTAGGGGTGCGATGGCGGTCCCGCTGCTTAGCCTCATCGTGTTCATGCCCGCCGCCGGGGCAGCGGTTCTGATGTTTCTCCGCAGCGACGAGACGGTGCGGTGGACGGCGCTAGGTGTCACCGTCCTCGACCTCGCTCTCTGCATCGCTATGCTGGCCGGCTTTGACACCACTACCCACGAGATGCAGTTCACCGAGACGCGCCCGTGGGTGCCCGCGCTCGGAATCACTTACGCGCTCGGCATCGACGGAATCAGCGCGCTCTTTGTATTCCTGACTGCGTTACTGGGCTGGATCTGCGTGCTCGCCTCGTGGGTCGCGATCGACCGCAAGGTGAAGGAGTTCATGGTCAGCCTGCTGGCCATGCAGGCGCTGATGCTGGGGGTGTTCTGCGCGCTCGACCTGTTCCTGTTCTACGTCTTCTGGGAGGCGATGCTGATCCCGATGTACGTAATCATCGGCGTCTGGGGTGGCGACGGCCGGGTCTATGCGGCGTTCAAATTCTTCCTCTACACGCTGGCGGGCAGCCTTCTGTTCCTGATCGGTGTCATCGTGCTCTATTTCCACGGCGGCGAGACTTTCGACATCCTCGCCCTGACGGCGCAGGATTTGCCATTCCGGGTTCAGTCCTGGCTGTTCTTTGCCTTCCTGATCGCCTTCGCAGTCAAGGTGCCGATGGTCCCGGTCCATACCTGGCTGCCGGACGCCCATGTGCAGGCGCCGACGGCGGGCAGCATCATCCTCGCCGGAGTGCTCCTGAAGATGGGCGCCTACGGGTTCCTGCGATTCTCGCTACCGATGCTGCCGGAGGCGTCGCTGCATTATTCGACGCTAATGCTGGCCCTTTCGGCGCTTGCGATCGTCTATGGCGGGTTGCTTGCCTTGGCGCAGGATGACCTCAAGAAGCTGGTTGCCTATTCCAGCATCAGCCACATGGGCTTCGTGACGCTGGGAATTTTCACGTTGAACCTCCGTGGGCTCGAGGGCGGCATCCTGCAAATGTTCAATCATGGCGTAACGACGGGCGCGTTGTTCCTGTTCGTCGGTCTGATCTACGAGCGGACCCATACCCGCAGCATCGCGGATTATGGCGGGCTGATGAAGGCGGCGCCGGTCTATACCGCGTTTCTTGCGCTGTTCACCCTGTCGTCGATGGCGCTGCCGGGAACGAATTCGTTCGTGGGCGAGTTGCTTGTGCTGTCGGGCGCGTTTGCGGCCAATCTGGCTGTCGGCGCCGCCGCCGTTCTGGGTGCTCTGCTGGGCGCGGCCTACCTGCTTGGCATGTACAGGAAAGTCGCGCTCGGTCCGGCCAGCGTCGGCGCGCCGTTCAAGATACGCGACGTGAACGCCCGCGAGATGGTGGCGATCCTGCCACTGGCCGCCTTTGTCCTCTGGGTCGGGCTCTATCCGAAACCCTTTCTCGACATCATCGACGCATCGTCGAAGCATCTGCTGGCGCAGGTGCACGGCAGGGGGGAAGGCCCATGACCGACGCCGCGCTCTACCAGTCGATCCTTGCGAGCCTGCCCGAGATCGTCGTGGTCACCGGCGCCTGCAGCCTCCTGATCCTGGGTCAGATTGTGCCAAAGGGGCCGGGGCATTTCCTCGTCTGGGCTTCCGCTGCAACCGTGCTGGTTGCGGCCCTGGCGACACTGTTACTGGCGGGCGAGGTGCGGCCGGCCTATTCGGGCATGTTTATCGCCGACCGCTTCGCGGTCTTCTTCAAGATGGTGTTCTACCTTTCGACCATCCTGACGTTCCTCCTGTCGCGAAAATATGCCGAGATCGAGGAGATCGCGTTGAGCGAATACTATGTCCTGCTGCTCTTTGCGCTTTCCGGCATGATGATCATGGCCTCGGCAACCGATCTTCTGTCTATCTATGTCGGCCTTGAGCTGATGGCGCTCTCGACCTATGTGCTCACCGGCTTCCTCAGGAAGGAGCGGCGGTCGAACGAGGCGGCGCTGAAATACGTGGTTCTCGGCGGGGTCTCGACAGGAATCTTCCTCTGCGG
>NZ_RZSW01000298.1:0-7619 GCF_003997375.1 Mesorhizobium sp. M5C.F.Ca.IN.020.29.1.1
CTCTACCGTCTGTTCGTCAGTCGGCAGAATCTGCTCGAATGGCGCACTGCCTCGCAGGCGCACAAGAATGGCGACAACGATCTCGGCTCCTATTACGGCATGATGTACGGCGCGGTGATTGTCGGGGTCGTCGGCCTCGCCATCCCGGTTCTGGCCGATTCCACCGGAGCTTTCGTCGCCTTCTTCTTCGCGCTGTTCTGGATCGGCTCACCAGCGTTCGCTTTCTGGATCAGCCGCTCGGCCGAAACCGAGGACCGTTTGCGCATATCGGCGGCTGACATTCATGCGCTGCGCACCGTTGCGCGGCGCACATGGCATTATTTCGAGACCTTCGTGACGGCCGAGCATCACAACCTGCCGCCCGACAATTTCCAGGAAAGTCCGGCGCCTGTCGTGGCGCCCCGCACCTCTCCGACCAATATCGGCGTCTATCTCCTGTCGGTGATTTCAGCGCGCGACTTCGGCTGGATCAGTCTGTCCGACGCGACCACCCGCATCGACGCGACGATGTCGACCATCGAGAGCATGCCGCGTGAGCGCGGCCATCTCTTCAACTGGTATGACACGACGACGCTGAAACCGCTCTATCCGCTCTATATTTCCGCCGTCGATAGCGGCAATCTTGCCGGCCATCTGGTGGCGGTGGCGGCCGCCTGCGCCGAATGGGCGGAAGCGCCTGCAGTCCACCTTCAGGGCGACTTCGAGGGTATCCTCGATACGGTGACGATCCTCGACGAAAGCCTGGCGGAGTTGCCTGACGACCGTCGCCAGTTGCGGCCGTTGCGCCAGCGGCTCGCCGATCGCCTCGACGGCATGCGGCGCGCGGTCGAATCGATCAAAGCACAGCCCGAGATGGCATCGATCCGCACCATCAACCTGGCCGTTCTGGCCGGCGAGATTCGCAAGCTCGCCATCGCCATCCATACCGAGGCCGCATCGACACAGAGCGATACTATCGCCGACTGGGCGGCGAGACTGGAAGCAACCTGCGAAGCGCATGTCCATGACGCGCATAGCGACGACAATGCCGTCGAAGCCTTGCGGGCCAAGCTTCTTTCGCTGCGCGAGCGCACGCGTCGCTTCGCCTTCGAGATGGATTTCTCCTTCCTCATGCGGAAGGAACGCAAGCTCCTGTCGATCGGCTACCGGGTCGAGGAGCATCAGCTCGACGAAAGCTGCTACGACCTCCTGGCTTCCGAGGCGCGGCTGACCAGCCTGTTCGCCATCGCCAAGGGCGATCTGCCGACGGAGCACTGGTTCCACCTCGGCCGGCCGATCGTCGAGATCGGGTTCAAGGGCGCACTGATGTCCTGGTCCGGCTCGATGTTCGAGTATCTGATGCCGCCGCTGGTGATGAAGGAGGCGCAAGGCAGCATCCTCAACCAGACCAGCAAGCTCATCATCAAACGTCAGATCCAGTACGGCCGCTCGAAGAACGTGCCCTGGGGGATCTCGGAAGCGGCCTACAATGCCCGCGACCGCGAACTGACCTACCAATACACCAATTTCGGCGTGCCCGGGCTGGGCCTGAAGCGAGGTCTTGGCCAGAACACGGTGATTGCGCCTTATGCGACCGTGCTGGCGGCGCAGTTCACCCCGCGTGAATCGGTGCAGAACCTTGCCAGGCTGAGGCGGCTTGGCGCCCTTGGGCGGCACGGCTTCTACGATGCGGTCGATTTCACCCCGCAGCGCGTGCCGGAGGGCACCGACCATGTCGTCGTGCTGAACTACATGGCCCACCATTCCGGGATGTCGATCGCCGCCGTTGCCGACGCCATCTTCGAAGGACGCCTGCGCGACCGCTTCCACAGCGATCCGGTGATCGAGTCGGCCGAGTTGCTGCTGCAGGAAAGAGCGCCGCGCGACATCCCGACCGCCACCGTCAGGACCGAGGCCGACGAACGGTCGAAGGACGAAACGGAAGTCGAGAGCCCCGATACGCGCATCGTGCTCAACCCGCTCAAGGCGCTGCGTTCGACCAGCGTCATGTCCAATGGCCGCTACTCGGTCATGGTCACCGCGACCGGCTCCGGCTATAGCCGCTGGGGCGAGCTTGCCGTCACGCGCTGGCAGCCGGATCCAACCGAGGATCGGCTTGGCTCCTATATCTTCCTGCGCGACGCCGGCACCGGCGACTGGTGGTCGGCCACCGCCGAGCCGAAGCGTGCCACCGACGAAGAAGTGCAGACGCTGTTCTCCGACGACAAGGCGAGCTTCATCAAGTCGGTGGGATCACTGCGTTCGGAGGTCGAATGCATCGTCATCTCGGAAGGAAACGGCGAAGGCCGGCGGGTGACGCTATACAATGACGGCCCGGTCGATCGGCATATCGAAGTGACCTCCTTTGCCGAACTGGTGCTGGGCTACGACGCATCCGACAACGCGCATCCTGCCTTCTCGAAAATGTTCGTGGAAACCGAAATCGCCGCGAATAACGGGGCGATCTTCGCCACAAGACGCAAGCGGGAAACGGACGAGCCTGATGTCACCATGGTCCACTTCGTCACCGACCCGTCTGGGTCGACGCGCGACGCCGAGGCCGAAACCGACCGGCGCGCCTTCATCGGCCGCGGCCGCACCATAACCGAGGCCGCCGCCTTCGATCCCGGCGCCAAGCTTGGCGGCCATTCCGGCTTCACGCTGGATCCGGTCGCAGCACTTCGCCGACAGGTGCGCGTGCCGGCCAACAAGAAGATATCGCTGACCTTCTGGACTGCCGTCGGCGCCAACCGTGCCGAACTCGAAGATGCCATTGCGCGGCTCGATCATCCGGAAGCCTTCGCCCGTCAGGCGATGCTCGCCTGGACCCGCTCGCAGGTGCAGACCCGTCATCTCGGCCTCAGCCTTGCCGATGCCGCCAATGTGCAGAATCTGGCGCGTTATCTGATCTATCCTGATCCGTTCCTGCGCCTTCCGGCCGAATCGATCGCCTCCGGGCTCGGTAAGCAGTCCAGTCTGTGGCCGACCAGCATATCCGGCGACTTTCCGATTTTCCTGGTCAGGATCGGCGATGTCGCCGATCTCGAAATCGTTGCCCAGGCGCTCCGCTTCCAGGAATATATGCGCGCCCGCGGCATGATGATCGACTTTGTCGTGGTTAACGAGCAGGCTTCATCCTACGTGCAGGATCTGCAACGGGCAGTCGAGACGCTGTGCGAAAACAGCCGTCTGCGCGGCAAGGAGCTCGGACCCCGCCAGCACATCTTCGCCGTGCGCCGCGATCTCATGGACGAAACGACCTACAAGACGCTGCTCGCCGTCGCCCGCGTCGCCCTGCACACGCGAAACGGCACCATCTTCGATCAGATCGAGCGCGCCGAGGCCGCTGCGCTGCAAGCACGGGACGCTTTGCAGCCGGCAGGTGCAGCAGCGCTTCGCGAACCGTCTCCGCCGGCATGGGCTGCCCAGGCCTCGATCGAAGGCAGTGCCGACGGCAGCGGGCTCAATCAGTGGAACGGTTTTGGCGGCTTCGAGGGCGACGGACGCCACTATGTCGTGCGCCTTGCTGGCCGGCGTACGACGCCGCAGCCCTGGATCAACGTCGTCTCCAACGCCTCGTTCGGTTTCCATGTTTCGGCTGAAGGCGCTGCCTTCACCTGGAGCCGAAACAGCCGCGACTATCAATTGACGCCGTGGGCGAACGACCCGGTCACCAACCGGCCCGGCGAGGGCATCTATATCTACGATCACGCCAACGGCCGGGCGTTCTCGCCGGCGGCCGCAGTCGTGCGCGATCCCGCCATGACCTACGAAACATGGCACGGGCAGGGTTTTTCGACCTTCCGTTCGAAGCGCGGACCGCTGTCGATGGACTTGACCCATGTGGTGGATCCTGTCGATCCGGTGAAAATCTCCCGATTGCGCATCCAGAATTCGGGTTCGGTGCCGGCGCGCCTGCGGGTTTATGCCTATGCGGAATGGGTTCTTGGCAGCCATCGTTCGCGCACGGCGGCGACCATCGTTCCGTCCAGGGATGCTGTGACGGGCGCGTTGCTGGCGCAAAATCCGTACGGGCTCGACTTCAGCGACCGGGTCGCCTTCCTGGCCACCGACAGCGCGGCACATTCTGTAACGGCCGACCGCGGCGAGTTCATCGGCCGGCACGGCACCAGCGAACTTCCGCATGCCGTGCTCAGCGGCGCCAGCCTGTCGGGCCGCGTCGAGGCCGGCGATGATCCTTGTGCTGCAATTGCACGCGACATCGACATCCCTGCCGGCGGCGACGTGACGCTGCTCTGGCTGCTCGGCGATGCAGCCTCTGCCGAGGAAGCCAGCGCGCTGGTACAGCATCATAGCAGCAAGGATTTCGATCAGCGGCTGGCTGACAACGAACGCACCTGGCGGGGGTTTCTCGACACCATCCAGGTCGAGACGCCGGACAAGGCGCTCAACGCCATGGTCAACCACTGGCTGCCCTATCAGAGCCTTGCCTGCCGCATCCGCGCCCGCTCCGCGTTTTACCAGGCGAGCGGCGCTTTTGGCTTCCGCGATCAGTTGCAGGACACGCTGGCTCTGCTTGTCCATGATCCGAAATTGGCGCGCGACCAGATCCTCAACGCGACGCGGCGGCAATTCCCCGAAGGTGACGTGCAGCACTGGTGGCTGCCGCGCACCGAGGCAGGCGTCCGCACCATGATTTCCGACGACGTTGTCTGGCTCGCCCACGCCACCTCGCACTACTTGCAGGTGACCGGCGATACCGCGATCCTGAGGGAACAACTGCCCTTCATCGACGGGCCGCCTCTGGAAGAAGGCGAGCACGACGCCTTCTTCACCCCGGAGATCTCGAAGAAGACCGCTTCACTCTATGACCATTGCGCACGCGCACTTGACCTTGCGATCAAGCGCAGCAGCCCCGCCGGACTGCCGCTGATCCTCGGTGGCGACTGGAACGACGGCATGAACCGTGTCGGCGAGCACGGTAAGGGCGAGAGCGTCTGGCTGGGCTGGTTCCTGCTGAAGACGCTGGGCGACTTTGCACCTGTCGCCAAGGCGGAAGGCGATACCAAGCGCGCGCAAGCCTGGACAAAACACGCTGACGTGCTGAAGCGGGCGCTGGAAAGCACGGCCTGGGATGGTGAATGGTATCGTCGCGGTAGCTTCGACGACGGCACGCCACTGGGGTCGCGCGGTTCGCAGGAGTGCAAGATCGACTCGATTGCCCAGTCGTGGAGCGTGCTGTCGGGCGAGGGCGATCCGGCGCGGTCGACGACGGCGATGCAGCAGGCGATGAAAATGCTCGTCGACGACGAGCTCAAGATCGTCAAGCTTTTCACCCCGCCCTTCTCCAGGACGGAACAGAATCCAGGCTACATCAAGAGCTACCCGCCGGGTGTCCGTGAAAACGGCGGCCAGTACACCCACGCGGCGACATGGTTCGTCATTGCGCTCGCCGAAATGGGGCGCACCGACGACGCCTACCGCTGTCTCTCGATGCTCAACCCGGTCAACCACGCGCTCGACGAGGCCGCTGCCGAGCACTACCGTGTCGAGCCTTATGTCGTCGCGGCCGACGTCTACGCCGGGCAAGGCAAGGGCGGCCGCGGTGGCTGGACCTGGTACACCGGCTCGGCCGGCTGGCTTTATCGCGCGGCGGTCGAGGGCATCCTCGGCATTGAGCGCAGGGGCGAGCGCATTCGGTTCAGGCCGAAACTCCCCAGCCATTGGAATGGTTATACAGCAACGCTCAAGGTGCTGGGGGCCGAACTCAGGGTTCGCGTTGTCCGCGACGCCAAGGTCAAAGCCATCTCGTTAGAGGTAGATGGTAAAAAGACGAAGGCTTCGTCTTTCGAACCGAAAGCCGGCGACAAGGCCGAGGTGGTCGTCAGGATACCGGCGTAGTTCCAAGGATTTTGGCGTTTTTGCACGTCTTGGGGTGCGCGTTGTTTAAGGTTGCTCTAGAAATTCTATTGCGCATGAGCTTTCCCAAAAGCCGGTGCAGCCTTTAGGGATTCGTACATGACCAGTTGCTGATTAAAATTGCGGCAGTGCTTGCAGCCTGCCACGATTTTGCCGCAGGGCTGACATTTTACCTTTTTTCTCAAACCGTTAGGTGATCACGACAGATTTCGCAGCGTCGCCATCTTTTGTTCGCGAATTGGGAACTGAAGGGGTACACGAGCATTGTTTCGCGACACGTCAACGGGTACGTGTAGAAAATGATGCAGTGCACAATAACAATTTGCCGGAGTAGCTGAAGTGTCCCTTCTGCAGATCTACTGGAGAGCGCTTGGTTATCTCGCTGCCGACAGAAAACGCGTAGCGTTTATCTGCGGGGCGAATGTCGCGCTGGCCATTATCGCCATCCTTGAGCCGATCATGTTCGGACGGGTGATCGATGCTATTTCGGACGGCGGCTCGGTCTTTTCGACGCTCGCCGTATGGGCCGGTATAGGCGTCTTCAACGTCGTCGCCTTCGTTCTGGTGGCGCGCGGCGCTGACCGCTTTGCCCATGCACGACGCAGCGAGGTGCTTTGTCAGTCATTCGAGCGCGTGATCACCATGCCGCTTGCTTGGCATCATCAGCGCGGCACCTCCAACTCTCTGCATACGCTTCTGCGCGCGGTCGAGACCCTGTTCAGCCTCTGGCTCGAGTTCATGAGGCAGCATTTGTCCACTGTCGTCGCACTGGTTCTGCTGGTGCCGACGGCGCTCAGCATGGATATTCGCATGTCGATGGTCCTGCTGGCGCTGGGCGCGCTCTATGTCGGAATCGGGCGGCTGGTGATGCGTCGTACCAGGGAAGGCCAGGCGTCCGTGGAGCGGCATTTTCACCAGGTGTTCGCGCATGTGAGCGACTCGGTCAGCAACGTCGCCGTGCTGCAGAGCTACAATCGAATCGGCCACGAGACCGACGCCTTGAAGCGTTATGTCAAGAATCTGCTTGATGCCCAATATCCGGTGCTCGACTGGTGGGCATTGGCCAACGCCCTGCACCGCCTGTCGTCCACCATTTCGATGATGGTCGTGCTGTTGATCGGCTCCTATCTGGTCATGCATGGCCAATTGCGTATCGGTGACGTCATCGCCTTTACCGGCTTTGCAACGCTGCTGATTGCCCGGCTCGACCAGATGTCGGCCTTCGCCAACCAGATTTCGGAGGCCAGGGCCAAGCTCGAGGAATTTTACCGCCTCGAGGACTCCGCGGCCGACGCCGCCGAGCCGGACGGGTTGCGTGACCTCGGCAACGTCACTGGTCATGTGCGTTTTGAAAACGTCAGCTTCGAATTCGCCAATTCGGGGCAGGGCGTGAACGACGTGTCGTTCGAGGTCCATGCCGGCCAGACCGTCGCCGTCGTCGGTCCGACGGGCGCGGGCAAGACCACGCTCATCAATCTTTTGCAGCGCGTCTTTGCGCCGTCCAGCGGCCGGATTCTGATCGATGGCATCGATACCCGTACGGTGACCCGCAAGTCGCTGCGCCACTCGATCGCCACCGTGTTCCAGGATGCGGGCCTGCTCAACCGCTCGATCGAGGACAATATCCGCGTCGGGCGCGCCGAGGCGACCTATGATGAGGTCCACGCTGCCGCCAATGCCGCTGCCGCGCAGGATTTCATCCTGTCGAAGAGCAACGGCTACGACACGGTCGTCGGCGAACGCGGGGGACAGCTTTCGGG
>NZ_RZSW01000299.1:0-7602 GCF_003997375.1 Mesorhizobium sp. M5C.F.Ca.IN.020.29.1.1
GTCGCTGAAGCGGCTGAGGCAGCTCTGCCAACAGAATGGCCTGCTCCTGATCTTCGACGAGGTCCAGTGCGGCATCGGCCGCACCGGAAAATTGTTCGCGCATGAATGGGCTGGCGTCACGCCCGACATCATGGCGGTTGCCAAGGGCATCGGCGGCGGCTTCCCGTTGGGCGCCTGCCTCGCCACCGACGAGGCGGCCGTCGGCATGACCGCCGGCGTGCACGGCACCACTTTCGGCGGCAATCCGCTGGCGATGGCGGTCGGCAACGCCGTGCTCGACGTGGTGCTGGAGGACGGCTTCCTGGAGGATGTCCAGCGCAAGGCGCTGCTGTTAAAGCAGGGGCTGGCGGGTGTCGCCGACGAATTTCCTGATATCATCGAAGACATCAGGGGCACCGGCTTGATGCTCGGCCTGAAATGCGCCGCACCCAACACCAAGGTGAATATGGCGTTGCGCGACCAGCATCTGCTGGCGGTTCCGGCCGGTGACAACGTCCTTCGCCTGCTTCCGCCGCTCACCGTCACCGACGCCGAGATCCATGAAGCGCTCGACCGCATCCGCGCCGGCGCCAGGGGCCTGGCCGATGCCATAGCCGCGGCTGCCGCGAAGTAACAGTCGAAAGACCCCAAATGAGCCTTCGCCATTTCACCGATCTTTCCGCCGTTTCCGAGGGCGATCTGCGCTTCATGCTGGACGATGCCGTCGTGCGAAAGGCAAGGCTCAAGGCTGGCGAGCGGACAAAACCGCTCGAAGGCAAGGTGCTGGCGATGATCTTCGACAAGCCGTCGACGCGCACGCGCGTATCCTTCGACGTCGGCATGCGCCAACTCGGCGGCGAGACCATCATGCTGACCGGCACCGAGATGCAGCTCGGCCGCTCCGAAACCATCGCCGACACGGCCAAGGTGCTGTCGCGCTATGTCGATGCGATCATGATCCGAACCACATCGCATGACCGGCTGCTGGAGCTGACCGAGAACGCCACCGTTCCCGTCATCAACGGGCTGACCGACGATACCCATCCGTGCCAGCTGATGGCCGACATCATGACTTTCGAGGAGCATCGCGGTCCGGTCGCCGGCAAGACCATCGCCTGGACCGGCGACGGCAACAACGTGCTGCATTCGCTGCTGGAGGCCTCGGCGCGGTTCCGCTTCAATCTCAACGTAGCCGTGCCGGAAGGCAGCGAGCCGGCGCAGAAGCATGTCGACTGGTCGAGGGCGCATGGCGGCAAGTTGAACTTCACCCGCTCGCCCGAGCAGGCGGTCCACGAGGCCGACTGCGTCGTCACCGACTGCTGGGTGTCGATGGGCCAGGAGCACCGTGCTCGCGGCCATAATGTCTTCTCACCCTACCAGGTCAATGCGGCGCTGATGGCGAAGGCGAAACCCGATGCGTTGTTCATGCACTGCCTGCCGGCGCATCGTGGCGAGGAGGTCACTGACGAGGTCATCGACGGGCCACATTCGGTGGTGTTCGACGAGGCCGAGAACCGGCTCCACGCCCAGAAGGCGGTTTTGGCCTGGTGTCTGGGCGCTTGATCCGGGCCGCCTTGATCCGGGAGTACGTGATGCCTATCTCAGCCGCATCACGTAAATCGAGCGCGTTTCGACGCATGCGCCCCGGAGGGCGGCATGGCCGCGCCCCGGAGCTTTGTCATGTTGGAAACTCATCAATTGGCTGAACATCAACCCAAACTCGGCGAATTCGGCTACGCCGGCGACGATCATGTCGTGCCCTTCGAGGTCGGCCCGCTCGACGTGCGCGGCCGCACCGTCCAGCTCGGGCCGATGCTCGACGCGATCCTCAGCCGTCATGACTATCCCGAGCCGGTCGCCCGCCTGCTGGCGGAAGCCTGCGTGCTGACGGTGCTGCTTGGCACCTCGCTCAAGTTCGAGGGCAAGTTCATCCTGCAGACCCGCACCGACGGGCCGGTCGACATGCTGGTGGCGGATTTTTCCACGCCACAGGCGCTGCGCGCCTATGCTCGCTTCGACGCCGACCGGCTGGAGGCACTGACATCTGTCGGCGAGACCTCGCAGCAGACGCTGCTCGGCAGCGGTGTCCTCGCGCTGACCATCGACCAGGGTGCCCACACGCAGCGCTATCAGGGCATCGTCCAGCTCGACGGTGAGACGCTGGAGGAGGCCGCGCGCACCTATTTTCGCCAGTCGGAACAGATCCCGACCGACCTCAGACTCTCGGTGGCCAAGCTGTTGACGCCCGGTGTCGGCGGTGCCCGCGAGCAATGGCGTGCCGGTGGCATCCTTGCGCAATTCCTGCCGCAATCGGCGGAACGCATGCGCGTGCCCGACCTTCCGGGCGGCGACGGCGATCCGCGCGATGAGATACATGATCCGGCCGACAATTCCTGGCAGGAACTTCTGGCATTGCTTGGCACCATCGAGCCGACGGAACTGATCGACCCGACGATCGGCGCTGAGCGGTTGCTTTACCGGCTGTTCCACGAGCACGGCGTCCGCGTCTTCGGCGGCGTACCGGTAGCCGACGAGTGCTCATGCTCCAGGGATAAGATCCGCGGCGTACTCGAAGGTTTCTCAGCCGACGAGATCAGGGACAGCACCGAGGATGGCGGCATTCATGTCGCCTGCGAATTCTGCTCGAAGCAATATGACTTCGATCCGGCGGAGTTTGCCGCGGCGCAGTAGACCATGATCCCGACCGAAGGTCCGCGCATCGAAAAGTGGAAAGCGTTTTTGCTTCGCTGACCTTCGGTTCGGAAAAGGTCCTGGTCTAAGAGTTAGAGCCCATCCCGATTCTATCGGGATGGATCAGGTCTAGCTGGTCAGTTGACGGTGCGCCGCGTGCCCGGCAGATCGAGCGAAAAGGCGGGGATGGCGACGTCGAACGTCTCGCCTCGCTTGTTGCGCATCGTATAGTGGCCGACCATGATGCCGGACGGCGTCGAGAGCGGGCAGCCAGACGTATATTGATAACTGTCGCCGGGGTTGAGTTCGGGCTGGTCGCCGACAACGCCGGCGCCGCGCACTTCCTCGACCCGGCCGGTGCCGTCGGTGATGTGCCAATAGCGTGACAGAAGTTGTACGAATTCATCCGACTGGTTGTCGATGGTCACCTGGTAGCCCCAGACATAGCGGTTCTCCGACGGGTCGGAGCGATCTTCCAGATAGAACGGCCTGACCTGTACTTCGATGTTGCGCGTAACGGCGCTGTACATAGCCTACTCCACAATATGCAGACGGAACTTTCGACGCTCTCCGCAGTTTGGTCAACGGGGCGCTTCCGTCGTTGCCCGACTCGTTTGCGCGCAGGTGCCGAAGAACAATGTCATTTAAGTGACACATGACAATGATGGTGTGCAGGGCCGGGCGACTCAGCATTCCGTCGAACTGTTGAAAACGGCTATCATGCGGCCGGCTTTTCTGGAGTGACCAGATATCGATGGAACTGACAGTCACAGCCGCCTTGCTTTCCACAGCTCTGCTTCTCGTCAATCTTGCCAGCATCCTGCTCGCTTCGTTGAAGCTGAAGCGGCCTGGCAGGATCGCGCCGCCAGCCGGCAAGGCGCCTCCGGTGTCGATCGTCGTGCCGTCGCGCGGCGTCGAGCCGTTTGCCGAGGAGACGCTCGAGCGCGCCTTCTCTCTCGACTGGCCGTGCTATGAACTCATCTTCTGCGTCGCCCATGCCGACGACCCGGTGGCCAGGCCGGTCACCGATGCGATTGCCCGTTTTCCGGCCGTGCCGGCCCGGCTGCTCGTCGGCGACGATCGCATCAGCGGCAATCCGAAACTCAACAATTGCGTGAAGGGCTGGGAGGCGGCGCGCCACCGCTGGATCATCCTTGCCGATTCCAACGTTCTGATGCCGAGGGATTATGTCCAGCATCTGATGGCGGCATGGCGGCCGGACACCGGCCTTGTCTGCTCGACGCCGATCGGCTCGCGGCCGGACGGGTTCTGGGCTGAGGTCGAATGCGCCTTCCTCAACACGCTGCAGGCGCGCTGGCAATATACCGGCGAGGCGATAGGCCTTGGCTTTGCCCAAGGCAAGAGCATGTTGTGGGACAAGCCCATGCTCGACGCCAATGGCGGGATCCGTGCGCTTGCCGCCGAGATCGCCGAGGATGCCGCCGCGACCAAGCTGGTCAACGGGCTTGGACTGCGCGTCAATCTCGTCGCCTCGCCCTTTGAGCAGCCGCTCGGTTTTCGCACGCTCGGCGAAATCTGGTCGCGCCAGGCCCGCTGGGCACGCCTGCGTCGCGTCACCTTCCCACTGTTCTTCGCACCCGAAATACTGGTCGGCGCGGCGGTGCCGCTGGCGCTTGCGCTGGTTGCTGCGGCCGGCGCCGGCTTCAGCCTGTCGGCGACCGCCCTCGTTGTGCTGGTAGTCGCCTATCTCCCGGAATGCGCTCTCGCCTCGGCCAAGAGCTGGCACCTGTCGCTACGCATGGTCCCGGCGATGATGGCGCGCGATTGCATCTTGCCGATTGTCTGGGCGCGTGGCTGGCTCAGCGGTGCCGTCGACTGGCGTGGCAACACGATGACCATCCACACCAGCGCCGTTGCGGAATTGGAAGAGACCCCGTCGGGCGCCTGACCGCGCCTGATTTTGACGATTCGAGCGACACCGCCCAGTGCACTATCTGGCGGCTTTCAGGGCCTGCTCGATGTCTTCGAGCAGGTCGTCGGTGTCCTCCAGGCCGACGGACAGCCTGAGCGTGCCTGGCCCGATGCCGAGTTCGGCGCGCGCCTCGTCGCTCAGATTCTTGTGTGTCGTCGTCGCCGGATGGGTGATCAGGCTCTTGGCGTCACCGAGATTGTTAGAGATCAGCACGATATCGAGCGCGTTCTGGAAGGCGAAGGCCGCCTGCTTGCCGCCCTTGACGTCGAGGCAGATCAGCGTCGAGCCGCCCGACATCTGCCTCTTGACGACCGCCGCTTGCGGGTGATCGGCGCGGCCGGGATAGATGACGCGGGCGATTTCCGGCCGCTCGGCGAGGAAGTCCGCGATCCGGCCGGCACTTTCCGTCTGCTGGCGCACGCGCAGCGGCAGCGTTTCCAGGCCCTTCAGCAGCGTCCAGGCGTTGAACGGCGACAGGCTGGGACCGGTGTGGCGGAAATAATCGTGCAGGTTCTCGTCGATCCATTTCTTGTCCGACAGGATGACGCCGCCGAGGCAGCGCCCCTGGCCGTCGATGTGCTTGGTCGCCGAATAGACGACGATATGGGCGCCGAGCTGCAACGGCTTCTGCTGCAAAGGCGTGGCAAAGACATTGTCGACGATCAGCCGCGCGCCGATCGAATCGGCAAGCGAGGCGACGGCTGCGATGTCGACGACTTCCAGCGTCGGATTGGTCGGGCTTTCAAGGAAGAACAGCTTCGTGTTGGGCCTGACCGCCTTTTCCCAATTGGCGATTTCGGTGCCATCGACCAGCGTCGCCTCGATGCCGTATTTCGGCGCCAGCGTCTCGACCACCCAGCGGCAGGAGCCGAACAGCGCGCGCGCCGCCACGATGTGGTCGCCGGCCTTGGCGCTGCACAGCAACGCCGCTGTCACCGCCGCCATGCCGGATGCGGTGGCGCGGGCATCTTCGGCACCTTCCAGCGCACACATGCGCTTCTCGAACATGTCGACCGTCGGATTGGCATAGCGCGAATAGATGAAGCCCGGTTCCTCGCCCTTGAAGCGGGCCTCCGCCGCCTGCGCCGTATCGTAGACATAGCCTTGCGTGAGATACATCGCCTCGGAGGTTTCGCCGAAGCCGGAACGCAGCGTTCCCGCATGCACGAGTGCGGTCTGAGGCTTCCAGTTGCGCTTGTTGCTCGTCATCACCTTGTTCCAAACACCAAAAATGGCCCAAATACAAAAAAACCGGCCGCGAAAGTCGCAACCGGTCCATATGGCCTTCCGGGCCGACGGTCCTTTAGCGACTTGTTTAACGTGGCTGCAAGCCGACCGGCCAAATCACCACGGGATAACGACCCTTTAAACCCGCACCACGCTTGCGTCAATTGCCGGCATGATTAAGAGGTTTGTACCAGCGGGTTCCGCGGCAGGAACCTGCGACAAAACGAGACCACGCCCGGCCTTCGAGCGGAGCCAGACTTTGCGGCAGACAGGCATTCTTCCCGATCAGGATATTTCCGCGCTGTTCCGGTCGGGCGCGCTGAAATCGCCGCGCGCGCTCGATGCCGACCAGGTCCAGCCGGCCAGCCTCGACCTTAGGCTTGGCGACAAGGCCTGGCGGGTGCGCGCCTCCTTCCTGCCCGGCCCGAACCACAGGGTTGCTGAAAAACTCCACCGCCTGAAGCTGCACGAAATCAATCTCGCCGACGGTGCGGTGCTGGAGACGGGCTGCGTCTATATCGTGCCGTTGCTCGAGAGCCTGGCGCTTCCGGCAAACGTTTCGGCCTCGGCCAACCCGAAGAGCTCGACCGGACGGCTCGACATCTTCACCCGGGTGATGACCGATCGCGGCCACGAGTTCGACAAGATCGCTGCCGGCTACAACGGCCCGCTCTATCTGGAAGTCAGCCCGCGCACCTTTCCGATCGTCGTCCGTGCCGGCTCGCGGCTGTCGCAGATCAGGTTCCGCACCGGCAATGCGCTTTTGTCGGAAAGCGAGCTGCACGAATTGCATCGTGCCGAGACGCTCGTCGCCACCGAGCCGCCGAACATTTCCGGCGGCGGCATCGCACTGTCGATCGACCTCGATGGCGACAAGGACGGGCTGGTCGGCTACCGCGGCAAGCACCACACCGGCCTGGTCGATGTCGACAAGCGCGCCGCGCAGGATGTTGTCGATTTTTGGGAGCCGCTCTACAAGAGCGGTGCTGGCGAACTGGTGCTCGATCCCGATGAATTCTATATCCTCGTCAGCCAGGAGGCGGTGCATGTGCCGCCGCTCTATGCCGCCGAGATGACGCCCTTCGATCCGCTGGTTGGCGAGTTCCGTGTCCACTATGCCGGTTTCTTTGATCCGGGCTTCGGCCATTCGGCGGCCGGGGGCACCGGCAGCAGGGCTGTGCTCGAAGTGCGCAGCCACGAAGTGCCGTTCATCCTCGACCACGGCCAGATCGTCGGACGGCTGGTCTACGAGCACATGCTGAAGCAGCCGCAGGCGCTCTACGGCACAGATCTCGGCTCGAATTATCAGGCACAGGGCCTGAAACTGTCCAAACATTTCCGCGCCGCGCGCTGATCCCCGATCAACCAGACTGTGCTTGCCTGGCCTTGCGGGTCGTGCTTGGCTGTGCCTAACCATCAAGGTGGTTGAACCAAGGGAACAAAGAAATGCAGATTTCAAGATGGATCGCATCGGCAGCAACAGCTGCCATGCTGGTGATGGCTGCCGGGTCCTTGTCGGCGCAAGCACAGGAAAAGTTGAAGATCGCCACCGAAGGCGCCTATCCGCCGTTCAACACCATCACCGCGGATGGCAAGCTCACCGGCTTCGACATCGACATCGCCAATGCGCTTTGCGCTCAGATGAAGGTCGAATGCGAACTTGTCACGCAGGACTGGGACGGCATGATCCCGGCGCTCCAGGCCAGAAAGTTCGACGCCATCATCGCGTCCATGAGCATTACCGAGGAGCGCAAGAAGCAGGTCTCCTTCAC